>NZ_JBKKRK010000030.1:0-18269 GCF_048847255.1 Pseudomonas algeriensis
GTGCAGAGATCGTGCTCGCGAAGGGGCCGGGTCTGCCAACGCAAGGTTAACTGCCAGACCGCCATCGCGAGCAAGCTCGCTCCCACAGGGGATTGGCGGTGTACATCAGATTTTCGATCCCCACAAAACCCCTGTGGGAGCGAGCTTGCTCGCGAAGGGGCCGGGTCTGCCAACGCAAGGTTAACTGCCAGACCGCCATCGCGAGCAAGCTCGCTCCCACAGGGGATTGGCGGTGTACATAAGATCTTCACTCACCACAAAACCACTGTGGGAGCGAGCCTGCTAGCGAAGGGGCCGGGTCTGCCAATACAAGATTAACTGCCAGACCGCCATCGCGAGCAAGCTCGCTCCCACAAGGGATTGGCGGTGTACATAAGATCTTCACTCACCACAAAACCACTGTGGGAGCGAGCCTGCTCGCGAAGGGGCCGGGCCTGCCAACTCAGGTTAACTGCCAGACCGCCATCGCGAGCAGGCTCGCTCCCACAGGGGATTGGCGGTGCACATCAGATTTTCGATCCCCACAAAACCATTGTGGCAGCGAGCCTGCTCGCGAAGGGGCCGGGCCTGCCAACTCAGGTTAACTGCCAGCCCGCCATCGCGAGCAAGCTCGCTCCCACAAGGGATTGGCGGTGTACATCAGATTTTCGATCCCCACAAAACCACTGTGGGAGCGAGCTTGCTCGCGAAGGGGCCGGAACATTCAACACAAGGTTGACGGTTCAGACCGCTTTCGCGAGCAAGCCCGCTCCCACAGGAGGGTCAAGCTATCGGGTGTCAGCTACCCGCCAACGCCAGGCGCTCGCGGCTGGGCGGGGTCTTCTCGGCTACGCCCGATTGCTCCAGCTGCATGCATCGTTCCAGGAACAGATACATGTAGTCGTAGCTCTTGCAAACGGCCTGCCGCAGCTCCACCTGCAGCGCCTTGCTCGGGTTCATGCCCGCCAGTGTGCAGATGATTTCCAGCGCTTCCCAAGGGTGGGCATCGTCATACTGGGCATGCATCTTCAGCCATTTCATGGCCCGCTTGCGGTCTTCCTCGGCGAAGGCCGATGCGTAGACGCCATTGGAGCAGACCAGCGCCGACCATTCCCCGGTCGCGCCCTCGATGGCGTAGTTGGTCGCCGCGATCGCCACGATCAGCGAGTCCGCCGAGCTGGTGTGCCAGCACCAATGGCTCAGTGCGTGCAGCTCTGGCGGCACCTGCTGTGCCTGGAGATCCTCGAGCGTCACACCATGGGCGGCGCTCCAGTTCACCCAGTAGTCGGCGTGATTGAGTTCGACACGAATGTTGCGCATCAGCCAGCGACGCGCCATGTCCTCGCCAGGGTGGCGGGCAAAGCGGGTCTTGGTGAGATTCTGTGCCATGTATAAAGCGAACTGTTCAACGACCGGCCAACCACCAATGAGGTAGTGGCGCATGGTCTTGGCGCTGAGCTTGTTGTCACGCATGCGTTGATACAGCTCGTGTTCGACAACCCGGCGCTTGCTCTCGCTGCAATCTGTAATGAGCTGCTGTGCCCATTTCGGATAGCTACTAGCGTCCATGAGCGGGCCTGTTCGGTTGAATGTGTCGATCACTGTCGGGCTCCTTTTGATTGTGATTTTTTGCGGACCAACAAGAGTTTCAGCGGAACGTGCCGGGGGCCTTGAATAACAACGGCTGGGGCCTGGCCGGCCTGCACTGCAATGTGTCACAGGTAAACATTTGTGGACGCTCGATAACATACCCCTGAGCGTAATCCACGCCAATCTCAAGCAATGCCTGTTCGATCTGTACCGTTTCTACGAACTCGGCAATCGTACGCTTACCCATGACGTGGCCGATATGATTGATCACTTCGACCATTGCCCGGTTAATCGGGTCGTCCAGCATATCCTTTACGAAACTCCCATCGATCTTCAGGAAGTCTACAGGTAAATGTTTCAAGTAAGCGAATGAAGACATTCCGGCACAAAAGTCATCCAGGGAAAAGTAACAACCCAAGCCTTTGAGTTCATTGATAAAGCGGATCGCACTGCCCAGATTGGAAATTGCACTGGTCTCGGTAATTTCAAAACAAATCATTTCTGGTGGGATGGCGTACGTCTCAAACTGTTTACGCAGGAAGTCCAGGAATGCCTGATCTCCTATAGTCGTGCCTGACAGATTAATCGCACACATTGCCAACGGACCCCGCCTTGATTCGTTCAGGCACTGACGAATGATCCTGAAAACATTCTCCACTACCCAACGGTCCAGCGAAGTCATCAGGCCATAACGTTCCGCCGCCGGGATGAAGCTGTCCGGCAGGATCATCCGGCCCGCCTCGTCATGCAGGCGCAACAGGATTTCAATGTGACCGCCGCCATGGTCACCCGGACCCAATGCGGCAATTTCCTGGGCGTAGAGACAGAAGCGATTTTCTTCCAGGGCCATATGCAGGCGCTGGACCCAGGCCATCTCGCCGAAACGCAGGGACAGTTCCGAATCGTCGGCATGGTAGACCTGGACCCGGTTGCGCCCTTTTTCCTTGGCCATGTAGCACGCCATGTCCGCGGCCCGCAGGGACGCCTCCAGCGTGGTCGGACTCTGGGCGATGTGCACGAGGCCAATGCTCACGGTGGTCACGAATGGCCGGCCTTTCCATACAAAATGCAGGTTCTGTACGGTCTGGCGCAGACCTTCGGCAATTTTTTCCGCCGCGTCCGGCGAACAGTTTTCCAACAAGATGCCGAACTCATCCCCGCCCAGCCGGGCCAATGTATCGTTTTCCCGCAACCCCGATTGCAGCAGCGCGCAAATATGGCGCAGCAACTCGTCACCCGCGGCATGACCGCACGTGTCGTTGACCAGCTTGAACTGGTCTAGGTCGAGAAACATCAAGGCGTGGCGGCCCACTTGCCGAGTGAGGTTATGCAGGGCCTGTTCGAGGCGGTATTCGAATTCGCGACGGTTCGCCAGACCGGTCAATGCATCGTGCGTGGCCTGCCAGGACAGGTTGGCGATGTACTGCCGCTCCTGGGTCATGTCGTGCAACACCAGCACCGCGCCGCTGACCTTGCCCGCGTGGCGGATCGGCGCACCGACCAGCGTGACCGACACGGTGCTGCCGTCCAGCCTCTGGATCAGCTTGGAATGCTCGCTGCCGCCGCCAAGCCGCCCGCTGAGGATATGCTCGATCAATGTCAGCCCCTCGGTCTGGGCATTGTCATCGAGCAGATTGAACAGCGCCGCCAGGGGCAGCCCCGCCGCATGCTCGGCTTTCCAGTGCGTCATCGCTTCGGCCGCGGGGTTCATGTAGGCAATGGCGCCTTCAACGTCGGTGGTGATCACCCCGTCGCCGATCGATTGCAGGGTGATCTGTGCCCGCTCCTTCTCTAACTGCAGCGCGTTGGCGAAGACTTGTCGCTGGGCCAGCAATTTATGCGTGCGCAACAGCGCCAGCACGATCAGCCCCAGGGCCGTGGCGAAGTTGGTCACGAGCAACAGGCGCAGGATGAACCGCGACCCCTCGCCCAGCGCATCGCTGAAAGCCTTGGCGGCCGGCGTCACCGAATCGTTGATCGCGAAAATCTGCGCTTTCCAGCCTCGCACGTCGTTTTCCGTCACCTCCCCCGCCGTGATGCTGCGGTGCATTTGTCGCGCGACATTATCCAGCTCGGTGAGGTAGCCATCGCCCACTGTCCAGAGGTCGATGGCTTCTTCCAGATAACTGAAGTGGCGAAAGTTGAGGTACAGCCAGATCAGGCTGGAAACGTCGTCCGGATGATTCCCGCCCTGGAGGATCCCGGCCCGCGCCGCTTCCAGGTCCGGCGGTTGGCGGTCGAGGGCCACGCGAAGGTCATGGCCGCCCTCAGGCACGGCGATGGCCTGTTGGTATTTGCGGAAAATCGATTCGTCACGGCTGTCGGCATACAGGTTGAGGTAATAAATGGCGTCTTTCTGGCCCTTGGACCAAAGACTTTCCCCCGCCACATATCCGCGTACCGCAGACAAGACATACAGGCTGACGCCGCCAAGCAATGCTTGAAATAGCACAACGGCAATAAAGGGCCAGACAATGCCCAACAATCGTGGCGTTCCGAGAGTCCGCTTTTGCTTCATGAGGTCCCTTGCACAAGCATTGCCAATGAGCACCCGCGAGAATTCCGCTCCAGATTCCACAGCCTAGGCTAGTTTTCGATCCTTCGAACGAATGGATCACGGGATCGCTTGGCTTGGGGTGGAGATTCGGACGAATCGGGGGCTCTGGCTGATTTTTTTCCGATACTAAGCACAGAAAAGCAAAGGAAACTCAAGGTCGCTGTATTTGTTGCAAGTGACCATAGAGTCGAGCGTACAAACCACCCTCGGCAATCAGTTGCAGATGGTCGCCGTCTTCGGCGATTTGCCCGCCGTCGAATACCAATACCCGGTCGGCCTGTTTCACCGCCGATAACCGGTGGGCGATGATCAAGGTGGTGCGCCCGTGCAGGAACTTCGCCAATGCCTGGTGCAGGTTATATTCGGTGGCGGCGTCCAGCGCCGATGTGGCTTCATCGAGAATCACCACCCGGGGATCGGCCAGGACCATGCGCGCAATCGCCAGTCGCTGACGCTGCCCGCCCGACAACCTCACCCCGGATCGACCCACGACACTCTCCAGCCCCATGGGCAGCGCCCGCACTGTTGATTCGAGCTGGGCGATCGCCAGTGCTCGCCAGCAATCCTCATCGCTGCAATCGCGACCCATGGACAAATTGGCCCGCACCGTGTCGTTGAACAGCGCCGGGTGCTGAAGCACCACCGCGACATTTTCCCGGATGGTTTCCAGGCCGATTTCCTGTTGGCTTGCGCCCCCGAACCGAATACTGCCGGCCTGTGGCGTATAGAGCCCCAACAGCAGTTGCACCAGGGTGCTTTTTCCGCCACCGCTGGCCCCGACGATGGCGACCTTTTCCCCCGGCGAGATGGACAGGTTCATCTGATCGAGCACCCGCTCCTCGCCGTAGCCAAAACTGAGCCCCTGGATGTCGATGCCTACCGTGTCCCGCCCTTTGAATGGGTCGACGCCACCGTCGTACTGAGGCTCATCGGCGCGGGCCAGCAATTCGTTGATGCGATTCAAGGCGCCGGACGCCGCGTAATAGGCGTATTGCAGGTTCAGCAGTTGCTCGACTGGGCCGATCATGAACCACAAGTAGCTGAACACCGCGAGCATCTGGCCCACGGACAGGTCCGAAAACAACACGGTGAGCATGGCCGCGGCGCGGAAAATGTCGATGCCGAACTGGAACAGCAGGCCACTGGCACGGTTCGAGGCGTCGGTTTTCCATTGTGAATTCACCGCGTAGTCCCGGACATCCCGGGCACGCATCCCCAATCGTCCGAGGAAAAATCCCTGGCGGTTACCGGCGCGTACTTCCTGGATGGCATCCAGGGTTTCTGTCAGCGCCTGGGTGAAACGCGAGGTGCTGTCGTTTTCCAGCTTCTTCAGGTGCTTGACCCGCTTGCCCAGCTGCACCGTGGCGTAGATTACCAATGGATTGAACAACAGGATCAGCAGCGCCAGCTTCCAGTGCATCCACATCAGGATCCCGGCGGTGCCCACCAGGGTCAGCATGGCCACCAGGAACCGGCTAAGGGTTTCGCCGACGAACTTGTCGAGAGTGTCCAGGTCGGTGACCAGATGGGTGGTCACGGTGCCGCTGCCCAGGCTTTCGTATTCGCCGAGGGAAATGCGCTTGAGGCGTTCAATCAGCCGGATACGGATGCGATAGACGATGTCCTTGGCCAGGCTGGCGAATAAACGGGCCTGCAGGACGTTGAACAGCAATGCGCCGCAACGCAGTGCCAACGTCACGAGCAGCATCAACCCAATGTAGCCGGCCGCACTCTGCCAGGCCGCCGGCAGCGCATGATTCATGATCTTCAATGCCGCGTCGCCGTGACCCAGCAGGACTTCGTCCACCAGTAACGGCAGCAACAACGGGATGGGTACGCTGCACAGCGTCGCCAGCACGGCAACGCCGTTGGCGATCCACAGGGCTTTCTTGTGCTTGAGGGCCAGGCGACGGATTTCCGCCCAGCTCAACCGATCGATGCGCCGCGTGGCGGATACGCCATCACCGGGCAGGTCAGGCACAGGCCGCGCGCTCCAACCAGCGGCCCAGCAGCGGGGCCAACTGATCCAAAGGTTGGTAGCCGTTGGTCAGCAAGGCCAATTGGCCGTCCCGTTCGGCCAGCAGCGTGGGGAATCCGGCGATGCCCAGGTCTTGTACCCAAGTGAAGTCAGCGGCCGTGGCGGCATGCTGATCGGCGCGATCGAAGGCGGCGGCAAACTCGATGCGAGGCAGCCCGGCCTGCTCCGCCAGTTCCACCAGGACGCTGGCGTGGGTCACGTCGCGACCCTGTGCATAAAAAGCCTGCTGGATCAGCTTCATCAGCGTCCAAGCCATGTCCGGCGCCAGGCTGCGGGCCGTCACCAGCGCGCGGCAAGCGGGCTCGGTGTCGTAGACAAAACCGTCCGGTAGCGCACCCTCGAGCTTGAACGGCTGGCCGGTGGCCTGGGTGACCGCCTGCCAGTGTTCCAAGATGTAGCGCCGAGTCGTCGGCTCCAAGGCCGAACCGCTGCCAGTGCGCAAGCCGCCCACTACCAGGTGCAGTTCCACGCCCGCGGCCTGCGCCTGCTCGGCCAACGCCTCGGCCACCGGCGCGAAGCCCCAGCACCAGGAACACATCGGGTCCATCACATACAGCAGGCGCGACGCCATGGCTCAAGCCTCGGAAGGTGTTTGCTTGTAGTTGTAGCCGATCGGGTGCGGCATGTTGCGGGCCTTGGCCAGTTCGATCTGCTTTTGCCGGTCGATGGCGCTGCGGCGGGTCTTCTCGCTCAGCTTGTCCCAGCAGTGCGGGCAACTGATCCCGGGCACGTAGTGCTCGGAGGCGCGATCTTCAACGCTCACCGGCGTACGGCATGCATGACATTGATCGTAGTCGCCTTCGCTGAGATCGTGGCGCACGGTCACGCGGTTATCGAATACAAAGCAGTCGCCGCGCCATTTGGTTTCTTCCTGGGGCACCTCTTCAAGGTATTTCAGGATGCCACCCTTGAGGTGATAGACCTCGTCGAAACCTTGGCCAAGCATATAGCTCGACGCTTTTTCACAACGAATGCCACCGGTGCAGAACATCGCCACTTTCTTGTGCCGGGTTGGGTCGAAGTGGGCTTTGATGTAGTCGGGGAATTCTCGGAAGCTGGTGGTCTTGGGATCGATGGCGCCTTCGAAGGTGCCGATGGCCACTTCGTAGTCATTGCGCGTGTCGATCAGCAGGACTTCCGGATCGCTGATCAAGGCGTTCCAGTCTTGCGGCTCGACATAGGTGCCAACCTGCTTGTTCGGGTCCACGCCGTCGACGCCGAGGGTGACGATTTCTTTCTTGAGCTTGACCTTGGTGCGGTAGAACGGCTGCTCGTCGCAGTACGACTCCTTGTGGTCGATATCATCCATGCGCGGGTCGTTCTTGAGCCAGGCCATCAATCCGTCAATCCCTTCGCGGGTGCCGGAAACGGTGCCGTTGATGCCTTCTTCGGCGATCAACAACGTGCCTTTGATGCCGTTGTCGAGCATCGCCTTGAGCAGGGGCTCGCGCAGCTCGACGTAATCTTCCAGGGTGACGAACTTATACAGTGCCGCCACGACAATGGGTGGTGTCATGGGTATTTCTCCAGGTGGCTACCCTCGCAAAGGGTGAACCGGATGCGAAAAAAAACGCGCCGGGTAAGCGGCGCGGTGCGGATTCTAGCAAAAACATATGTATTGCAGGGCTGCAATTGCAAGGCCGGACACTGCCCTGTGGCGAGGGGATTTATCCCCGCTCGGCTGCGAAGCAGGCGCCAGGCTTCCTTCCGGATGGGCCTGCTTCGCAGGCCAGCGGGGATGAATCCCCTCGCCACAACAAGCTACTTCACCCATGACAATCAGTGCTTGCTGCCTCCGGCACAGGTCGGCGAAGCCGGGGCCGCGTCGATCTGGGCCCATTCTTGCGGCGTGTAGGTGTGCAGCGCCAGTGCATGGAATTCGCCCATCAATTCGCCCAGCGTGCCGTAGACCATCTGGTGACGCTTGACCCGATTGAGCCCCTCGAACTGTCGGCTGACCACGACTGCCTTGAAGTGGGTCTGCAACCCACGGCTGTGCATGTGGCTTTCGTCCAGCACTTGCAAGTGCTCGGGCTGCAGAAGCCCAAGGGTCGATTCAATGCGTTGTTGCATGCTCATGCCAGGGCTCCGCTTATGGCTTTTTCTTGGCCGGGGCAGCGGCTTTCGGCTCGAGCTCGGCGGTCATGTCCGCCAGCAGCTTGTTGACCACCGGCACCGCGCTTTCCAGCTTGGCCTGGGTCAGTTGCGCCGATTGCTGGGTCAGCTGTGGCATTTTTTCCAGGACTTTCTTGCCCAGGGGAGACTGATAGAAGGACACCAGTTCCTTGAGCTCCGATTCGCTGAAGTTGCTGGTGTAGAGCTTGACCATGTCCGGCTTGAGCTTGTTCCAGCCGATGGCCTGGTCCAGCGCGGCATTGGCCTTGGCCTGGTAGGTCTCCAGCGTGGCCTTTTTCGACTCGGGAGCTTTGGTCTGCTCGAAGCGCTGGGCAAACATCTGCTGTACTTGCATGTAGACGGGGGTACCCAGCTTGTCGGCATGCGCCAGGGTCAGGAACGCTTCGGCACTGGCGTTGTGGCTGGCGGTATCGGCGAAGACAGGGCCGCTGGCACACACCAGAGCAACGGCGGTACAGATGGCACGAAGACGGGTCATCGAGTTTCCTTTTCTAACAGGCGAGGTAAAACCCCAAGGGCGACCATTCTGCGCCTAATAAACGCCGGGGCTCAACCCCGACCCTTGGCGGGGCCGATTGACGGACAGAACCGCGCGCTCCTAGATTGAGGGGTGATTGAGGGAACCGCTGGCGCCCACCAGGGCCTAAACTGCGCATTCAGACCTACAGGAGTTTGACCCGATGAGCCGTATTGAAACCGACAGCCTTGGCCAGGTTGAAGTCCCGGATGAAGCCTATTGGGGCGCACAGACACAGCGCTCCATGATCAACTTTGCCATCGGCAACGAACGCATGCCGCTGTCGGTGTTGCACGCTTTGGCGCTGGTCAAAAAAGCCGCCGCGCGGGTCAACGACCGCAACGGTGACCTGCCCGCCGACATCGCCCGCCTGATCGAGCAGGCCGCCGACGAGGTGCTGGCCGGCCAGCATGACGACCAGTTTCCTCTGGTGGTCTGGCAGACCGGCAGCGGGACCCAGAGCAACATGAACGTCAACGAGGTCATCGCCGGGCGCGCCAATGAGCTGGCGGGCAACCCGCGAGGCGGCAAGAGCCCGGTTCACCCCAACGACCACGTCAACCGTTCCCAGAGCTCCAACGACTGCTTCCCCACCGCGATGCACATCGCCGCCGCCCAAGCCGTCTACCAGCAATTGCTGCCGGCCATCAGCGAGTTGTCGGGTGGTCTCGCGGAACTGGCGGCGCGCCATATGAAGCTGGTCAAGACCGGCCGTACCCACATGATGGACGCCACGCCGATCACGTTCGGCCAGGAACTGTCCGCGTTCATCGCCCAACTCGATTATGCCGAACGAGCGATCCGGGCCGCCTTGCCGGCCGTCTGCGAGCTGGCCCAGGGCGGCACGGCGGTGGGCACAGGGCTCAATTCCCCCCATGGTTTTGGCGAAGCGATTGCCGCTGAGTTGGCGGCGTTGTCCGGCTTGCCCTTCGTTACCGCGCCGAACAAGTTCGCTGCGCTGGCGGGCCATGAGCCGCTGACCACATTGTCCGGTGCGCTGAAGACCCTGGCCGTGACCCTGATGAAAATCGCCAACGACCTTCGCCTGCTGGGTTCCGGGCCGCGAGCGGGGTTTGCCGAGGTGAAATTGCCGGCCAACGAGCCGGGCAGTTCCATCATGCCTGGCAAGGTCAACCCGACCCAGTGCGAAGCCTTGTCGATGCTCGCCTGCCAAGTCCTGGGCAACGACGTGGCCATCGGTTTCGCCGCCAGCCAGGGTCACTTGCAGCTGAACGTGTTCAAGCCGGTGATCATCCACAACCTGCTGCAATCGATCCGCCTGCTGGCCGATGGCTGCAGCAACTTCCAACAGCATTGCATCGCCGGCCTCGAACCGGATGCCGAGCAGATGGCGGCGCACCTGGAACGCGGATTGATGCTGGTGACGGCGCTGAACCCGCACATCGGCTACGACAAGTCGGCGGAAATCGCCAAGAAAGCCTACAGCGAGGGGCTGACCCTGCGGGAGGCCGCGTTGCAGCTGGGGTACCTGACCGATGAGGAGTTCGAGGCCTGGGTCCGGCCGGAGAACATGCTGGAGGCCGGTGGGCAGGGTTGAGTTTGTTGTCCTGAAGGCCGCCATCGCGAGCAGGCTCGCTCCCACAGGGGCCGGTGTGGGCCTTGATGTCGAGTCCACAGACGAACCCATGTGGGAGCGAGCCTGCTCGCGATGGCGCCAGCAGGCTCGACATCAGCATACCTGACCCCCACCTACGCTCCCTCAGCGATCTAGCGACCCACCGCCAAACGCTCGCGCCGTGCCCTGAGCCCGGCGATGAGCGATGGTCCCAACGCCACCAGCGCGGACCCCAGCACGACCAACACCGCCCCGCCATACCCCAAAACGTTGATCTGTTCGGCATGGACATACTCGGGCCACCACCAGGCGGCCATCGCCACGGCGGCGAACGTCACCAGCGGCGTGATCGCCAGGGTCGCGCTGACCCGCGAGGCTTCCCAATGGGCCAGCGCCTCGGCAAACGCACCATAAGCAATCAACGTGTTGAGGCAGCAGGCGAGCAACAGCCAGCCCTGCAATGGGGTCAGTTGCAACGCCTCCAGCGGATGAACCCAAGGCGTGAGCAACAACGCGCAGAACAGGTAGATCACCATCATCACTTGCAATGAATTCCAGACCGTCAGCAGTTGCTTCTGGCCCAGGGCATAAAACGTCCAGACCGTCGACGCAGACAGCACCAGCAAGACCCCGGCGGTGTAGTCGCTCAACGACGTCAGCAACTCGGTGAGACGCTGGTTGAAGAACAGCGCAAAACCAATCAGCAACACCAGCAGGCCAATGCCCTGCCCCACGCTGAAACGCTCCTTGAATACAAACAGACTGGCGACCAGCAGCATGATCGGCCCCATCTGCACCACCAGTTGCGCCGTACCGGGACTCAAGCGGTTCAGGCCCATCAGGTACAGAACGTAGTTACCCACCAGCCCCAACACCGCCATCACCACCAGCCAGCCGCCACGCGGGCCGAGCACCTTGCGGCTGGGCAGGCGCCGTGTCGCCGCCAGGTACACGAAGAGCAACCCGCCGGACACCGTCAGCCGAAACCAGGTCACCGTCACCGGATCCATCACTTGCAGCACTTGCTTGAGCTTGATCGGCAGGATTCCCCACAACAGGGCGGTCAACAAAGCCAGAAGAAGCCCGTAGACCCAGCGACCGGACGATATGTGCATGCAACCCTCGAAGCCCTCGATATGAACGCCCATTCTAGGCTCGGATCGATCGGCGGCACAGGCACAATCGGGCATTTGGCGCCGACGCAATTGTACGGGTCGCTAGCCGTCGATCGGCTGGACAGGCGCAAACCTGCGACACCACATATGCTCAATTGAGACAACCACGCAGCCCCCATGGAGACCCGAAATGCCAGGAACGCGCGCAAACGATACAGACGCCCCCAAGACAGTATTCCGCAGTGACCGGATCTGCCGGGTAAATGGCGAGTTTTATTTCAATACGCGCGAAGGCACCCAGGAAGGTCCGTTCGAAACTCGTGAGGCGGCGGAGCAGGAGATTGCGGCATACATCCAACGGATGCAGAAGTTGCCCAAGGTGGCTGAACAGTTTGCAGCTCCCGTGGCGAGGGAGCTTGCTCCCGCTGGGCCGCAAAGCGGCCCTTCTATGGTTCATACCCAGTAAAAAGGGGCAACTGCTTCGCAGCCGAGCGGGAGCAAGCTCCCTCGCCACGAAGCTCCTGAGGCGGCGCTTATCGCACCGCCTCGAACAACCCCGTCGCCCCCATCCCGCCGCCCACGCACATGGTCACGACGCCATAGCGCAGGTTGCGCCGTTGCAACTCCCGCACCAGATGCCCCACTTGCCGCGAGCCGGTCATGCCGAACGGGTGACCGATGGAAATCGAGCCGCCGTTGACGTTGTATTTCTCGTTATCGATTTCCAACCGGTTGCGACTGTAGAGGCATTGGGAGGCGAACGCTTCGTTGAGCTCCCACAGGTCGATGTCGCCAATCTGTAGCCCCTTGGCCTTGAGCAACCTGGGCACCGAGAACACCGGGCCGATGCCCATCTCGTCCGGCTCGCAACCGGCGACGGTAAAGCCGCGGAAAAACGCCTTGGGTTTGAGCCCCAGGGCCACGGCTTTTTCCAGGCTCATTACCAGCGTCATCGAGGCGCCATCGGACAGTTGGGAAGAGTTGCCCGCCGTCACCGAACCGTCCTCGGCAAACACCGGCTTCAAGCCGGCCAGGCTTTCGTAGGTGGTATCGGGGCGGTTGCAGTCATCGCGGTCAACCACACCGTCCAGAATCTGAACCGCGCCGGTGTTCTTGTCCTCGACCCGGTACTTGACCGTCATCGGCACGATTTCATCGTTGAACAGCCCTTCGGCCTGGGCCCGGGCCGTGCGCTGCTGGCTCTGCAAGGCGTAGCGGTCCTGCTCCTCGCGGCTCACCTGATAACGGCGCGCGACGACCTCGGCAGTCTGACCCATGGGAAAGTAGATTCCCGGCACCTGTTCCTTGAGCAATGGATTGATCAAGTTGTCGGTGTTGACGCTCTTCATCGTCAGGCTGATGGATTCGACGCCGCCGGCGACGATGATCTCGCTGCAACCCGAGGCGATCTGGTTGGCGGCAATCGCGATGGCTTGCAGGCCCGAGGAGCAGAAACGGTTGAGGGTCATCCCGGCGGTGCCGATGCCCAGTTGCGAGAGCACCGCCACGTTACGCCCGATGTTGAAGCCTTGGGCGCCTTCGTTGGAACCGGCGCCGACGATGCAATCCTCGACACTGGCCGAGTCGATGTCGTTACGCGCCAGCAACGCATTGACGCAATGCGCCGCCATGTCGTCCGGACGGGTCATGTTGAACTTGCCGCGAAAGGACTTGGCCAATCCAGTCCGTACGCTGTCGACGATCACCACTTCACGCATGGCGGCACCTCATTGTTGTTATCGGTTAAGAGTGGATTCGAGGATAAATCCACCGCATAACCGAACGCGACAATCATTCACCCCGCGTATGCGTGCCCATCGTGCTAGCTCTTTTTCCGCGCTTGCCTGGCGGAACGCTCGAACGCGGCCTCCAGCGCGTCATTGAGCGTACGCAACACCTTGACCCGGGCCCAGCGCTTGTCATTGGCCTCCACCAGCGTCCAAGGAGCGATCTCGGTGCTGGTGCGATCGACCATGTCGCAGACCGCCGAGCGATAGGCGTCCCACTTGTCCCGGTTGCGCCAGTCGTCCTCGGTGATCTTGAAGCGCTTGAAGGGGATTTCCTCCCGCTCCTGGAAGCGCTCCAGCTGCGTTTCCTTGTCGATCGCCAGCCAGAACTTCACCACCACCACGCCGGCATCGGCCAGTTGTTCCTCGAAATCGTTGATCTCGCCGTAGGCCCGCAGCCAGTCGGCACGGCTGCAAAAGCCTTCGACCCGCTCCACCAGCACCCGGCCGTACCAGGAGCGATCGAACATGGTGAACTTGCCCCGGGCCGGAATATGTCGCCAGAACCGCCACATGTAGGGGTGGGCACGTTCTTCCTCGGTGGGCGCGGCAATCGGCACGATGCTGTACTGGCGCGGATCGAGCGCCGCCGCGACCCGGCGGATGGCACCGCCCTTGCCCGCCGCGTCGTTGCCTTCGAACACGGCCACCAGGGCATGCCGGCGCATGCGCTTGTCGCGCAGCAGGCCGGCGAAGCGGGCCTGCTCGGTGATCAACTGTTCTTCGTAGTCGGCCTTGTCCAGACGTAGCGTCATGTCCAGGCTATCGATCAAGGTCACTTGGTCATCCAGCGCTGGCAACGGCGCCACGTCGACCTTGGCCGCCTTGACCTTCGGCCGATCCAGGGCCTGGCGCAAGCCTTCGAGCAAGATGCGTCCGACCGCAAGGCTGCGGTAACAGGCATCCACCCCTTCGATCACATGCCACGGCGCGTAATCGCGACTGGTGCGGCGCAGCACGCGCTCGCCGTACTTGACGAACTTGTCGTAGGTCTTCGACTGCTGCCAGTCCAGCGGGCTGATGCGCCAGCTGTGCAGCGGATCGTCCTTGAGGCTTTTGAGGCGGGCCTTCATCTGTTTCTTGGACAGGTGAAACCAGAACTTGAAGATCAGCGCGCCCTCATCGCAGAGCATTTTCTCCAGGCGTTCGGCACCGTTGATCCCCTGGTCGAGCCGCGGGTCCTTGAACTCGCCGTGGACCCGCCCTTGCAGCATCTGGCTGTACCAGTTACCGAAAAAAATCCCCATGCGCCCCTTGGCCGGCAGCATCCGCCAATAGCGCCAGGCCGGCGGCCGCGCCAGCTCCTCGTCAGTCTGCTGGTCGAAGGTGCGGACCTCGATCAATCGCGGATCCATCCACTCGTTGAGCAACTTCACCGTCTCGCCCTTGCCCGCGCCTTCGATGCCGTTGATCAGTACGATGACCGGGAAACGCCCCTGCTGGTGCAGCTCGTATTGCGCTTCGAGCAACGCTTCGCGCAATGCCGGGACTTCAGCCTCATAGGTTTCTTTATCAACGACGTGACCGATTTCGGCGGACTCGAACATGGGCAGCTCCTTCAAGGAATGGGGCAAGACTAGCGGATTGGATGCGCGCCTGCGCAGCAGATTCCTTCCGGATGCGGGCCCCCTTGCCTTGGATCAAGCAACGCCTTGCCGATCGGCTAGAATGGCGCCTTCATTTTCGCCGAGCCCGTCATGACGCCCATTCAACACCACGCCCAACTCGACTGGGACGACCAGGGTCGCCCCCGCTCCCGGGTGTTCAACGATGTCTATTTCTCCGACCAGTCGGGCCTGGAAGAAACCCGCTACGTGTTCTTGCAACAGAACAACCTGGCCGAGCGTTTCGCCGGGCTGGCGGAGGGTGGGCGGCTGGTGATCGGTGAAACCGGGTTTGGTACCGGGTTGAATTTCCTTTGCGCCTGGCAGTTGTTCGAGCAATGCGCACCGGCCGGGGCGCGGCTGCACTTTGTCAGCGTCGAGAAGTTTCCCCTGAGCCCCGAGGACCTGCGCCGGGCCCTGGCCTTATGGCCCGCGCTCAAAGTCCAGGCCGATCAATTGCTCGGGCAGTACGTGGCGATCCACCCAGGTTTCCAGCGCCTGACCCTGGCGAGCGGCCGGGTCACCCTGACGTTGTTGATTGGCGATGCCCTGGAGCAATTGCCGCAACTGGATGGGCGGATCGACGCCTGGTTCCTCGACGGTTTCGCCCCGGCGAAAAACCCCGAGATGTGGAGCGCCGAGCTGTTCGCCGAGCTGGCGCG
The DNA here is from genome assembly GCF_048847255.1 of Pseudomonas algeriensis. Lineage (NCBI taxonomy): Bacteria > Pseudomonadati > Pseudomonadota > Gammaproteobacteria > Pseudomonadales > Pseudomonadaceae > Pseudomonas > Pseudomonas algeriensis. Next base: position 15,562 of record NZ_JBKKRK010000030.1, read on the forward strand.
ACTGGCCGCGCCGGGGGCTACCCTCAGCACCTTCACCAGCACCGGCTGGGTGCGGCGCCGGTTGAACGCGGCGGGTTTCAAGATGAAGCGCACGCCAGGCATCGGCCATAAATGGGAGATTCTTCGCGGCGTGTTCCTCGGTTGGCCGGAGCAGACGCCGTCACCCGCGCCGATCAAGCCCTGGTACGCCCGGCCCGCGCCGCATACCGGCGAGCGGCGGGCCTTGGTCATCGGCGGCGGACTGGCCGGTTGCGCCAGCGCGGCCAGCCTCGCGGCCCGTGGCTGGCACGTGACCTTGCTGGAGCGTCACGCTGGGTTGGCCGAGGAAGCGTCCGGCAATCCCCAGGGCGTGCTGTACCTCAAGCTGTCAGCCCATGGCACGGCGCTGTCACAGATGATCCTCAGCGGTTTCGGCTACACACGGCGCGTGCTCGAACACCTGCAGCGCAGCCTCGACTGGGACGGCTGCGGTGTCCTGCAATTGGCCTTCGATGCCAAGGAAGCCGAGCGCCAGGCGCGCTTGGCCGAGGCCTTTGCGGCCAGTCTGTTGAAGGTGCTTGATCGCGACGAGGCCGAGGCGCAAGCCGGCGTTGGTTTGCCCAGCGGGGGCCTGTTTTATCCCGAGGGCGGCTGGGTGCATCCGCCAGCGCTGTGCCGCTGGCAGGCGTCGAGCCCGGCGATTACCTTGCAGCCACACCACGAAGTGTTGGAACTGCGGCGTGTCGACGGCCAATGGCAGGTCTGGGACGGCGAACGTTGCGTGGCCAGCGCACCGGTGGCGATCCTCGCCAGCGCGGCCGAGATCAAACGTTTCGAGCCTGCCGCCGAACTGCCCCTCAAGCGCATTCGCGGGCAGATCACTCGCCTGCCGCAAACCACCCGCAGCCAGCGCCTGGCAACGGTGGTCTGTGCCGAAGGCTACGTGGCGCCCCCGCGAATGGGCGAGCACACGTTGGGCGCCAGTTTCGATTTTCACAGCGACGACCTGACCCCCACCGCCGCCGAGCATGCCGGTAACCTTAAGATGCTCGAAGATATTTCCGTGGACCTGGTAGACCGGCTCAACGCCAAAGCGCTGAACCCAGCGCAACTGGAAGGCCGCGCCGCGTTTCGCTGTACCAGCCCGGACTACCTGCCAATCGTCGGGCCACTGGCCGATCACTCCGCCTTCATCGAGGCGTATTCGGTTCTGGCCAAGGACGCCCGTCAAGTGCCCGACGCCCCCTGCCCCTGGCTCGACGGCCTGTACGTCAACAGCGGCCACGGCTCCCGAGGCCTGATCACCGCGCCGCTGTCGGGCGAGCTGATCGCCGCGTGGCTGGAGAACGAACCGCTGCCCCTGCCGCGAAGCGTGGCCGAGGCCTGTCATCCCAACCGGTTTGCGTTACGGGCGTTGATTCGGGGCAAGGCCTGACGGACTTTGACGATTCGCCACATTCTCCTGTGGGAGCGAGCCTGCTCGCGAAAGCGGTGGTTCAACCGGCTTAGAAGTTGGCTGAACCACCGCCTTCGCGAGCAGGCTCGCTTGTATGGTAGGACTTGAAGGGAGGAGGAGGGACAAGGCTCGATTCTGACTGTTCGCGCAGTACAGACCGTGGGAGATTTCACCCCTCCTCCTTTCACCCAAGCGCCGATAAAGAATGCATCTGGCCTAGACCGACGATAGGAACAAGCCTGCGCCTCTGGGTGAACCCTTCAAGTGTTCAAACCTTAGCGCGGAGGATTTTCAATGGCAATGCCGGTTTCTGTCGCAAAGCCGATCGTGGGGGTTGATGTCGCCAAAGATGAGTTGGTGATTTATCACGCAGAAACAGATCGACTGCAAGCGATCCCCAACACCAAAGCTGCGATCAAGAAGTGGCTCAAGGAATTGCCTGCGCCAGTGGATGTCGCCATCGAGGCCACCAATATCTATCACCAGGACTTCGCCGACCTGGCTTATGCGCAGGGCTGTGTGATCTACATGATCGGCGGCTACGAACTCAGCCATTACCGCAAAGGTGTGAAAGTTCGCGCCAAAACCGATGCGCTGGATGCTCGGTTGTTGGCTCGCTACTTGAACAACGAAGGCCACCAGTTGCACCCGTGGACCCCGCCATCGCCCCTGTATTGCCGGCTTATAAGCCTTTTCCGGCGCCGGGCAGCCTTGGTTCAGGCGCGTGTCAGCCTCAAGCAAAGTTGGTCGAACGAACCGTTGCTCAAAACGGCCTTTGAGAACCAGATAAAGGCCATGCAGCGACTGGAAATCTTGCTTGAGAAAACAATCCAGACGCAATTGGATGCAGCCGGTCTGGGCAGTCAGCTCAAGCGCTGCATGAAAGTCGAAGGAATCGGGCTGTTGAGCGGTGCGCGTTTACTTACGTCGTTTCAGCGTGGAGATTTCAGAAATGCCGATGCCTTCATCGCTTTTCTAGGGCTGGACCTGCGCATATCGGACTCGGGAAAAAAGAAGGGACGCCGCTGCCTGTCTAAGCGAGGTGACCCGGAGGCGCGCCGATTGATGCACAACGCCGCGATGTCGGCGAGCCGCACAGCGGCGTGGAAGGGTTTTTATGGGGCTTTGCGGGCTCGAGGGCTAAGCACAACCGAAGCATTAGTGGCACTGGCCCGCAAGCTTGCCCGAGTGGTATTCGCCCTGTTGAAGAACCAGAGCGAATACTTACCAAAAGGCATCTAAGGGCTAGCCATGCACCATAGAATCTCCCACA
>NZ_JBKKRK010000031.1:0-16707 GCF_048847255.1 Pseudomonas algeriensis
GCTACGCGAAAACCTCCGCTTCCAATACGGCCCCCTCTGGCGCCACAAGGTCCGTCTGCTGCTCATCGTCGGCGAGCCCACCCAGATCGCCGCCATCGCCCCGGAGCTGGCGAAAAAGAAATGGCTCGAAGGCGAACGCACCGTGCTGCTATGGGGCGGCAGCGTCCAGGAAGAATTGCAAACCCCACTGTTGAACCCATGGCTCACCCTACGCCGTTGGCGGGCGCTGGATGGGGTGGTCTGGGCGCTGGACAAACCGCAAAGCACCGATGCGGTGACGCTGGCCAAGGGCATGCGGCACTTGCAGGGGCTGGCTCGGCGGCTACGCCGACGGTTGCCGTTGCACTTGTGGCAGGTGTGCGAGAGCGGCTGGTCCCAGGACGGGCGCGAGAGCCAGCCGGTGGGTTGTCTGTTGCCGGCCAAGGTGACGCCGTCGCTGTTGGAGGCGTGCCTGGAGGATCTGGTCGAGCCGTTGCGTTGCCAGGGCTTTGCCCAGATGAAGATCAAGAAGCGGATGCACCACGATTTCCTGCTGCGCCTGTCCCGAGATTTGCAGGCCGAGGGCATTGCCCGTTGGCGGCAGGCGCTGGCGCCGTCGTTGAGTGGGTTCAACCCGGGGGTGATGCTGCGAGGGTTGTGGTTCAGCCTGCCACTGCGCGTGACGCAAAGCGCTGACGGCGAGCATTTCTGGTGGCCGGACCCGGCGTGGCACGGCGTGCAGCGCGACAAGGCCGTCGGCGCGCGGTTGGGGTGGGGCGCGCCGCGAGTCGTCTATGGGCTGTTCATGGGCCTGGCGCTGGTGTGGGGCGCGGGGATGGCGCTGTCCTTTGTGAGCAATCGGGCGCAGATCGTCGAGGCGCAGGCCTTGTCGACGGCGTTGCAACAGTCATCCACCCAAGAGGAGCAACTGTTGGCGCTCGAAGCGCTCGTCCATGTGCTGGCTCGCCTGGATCACCGTGTCGTGTCCGGTGCGCCGTGGTACCAGCGCTTTGGCTTGAACCGCAATGAAACCTTGCTCGAACTGTTGTGGCCCCGGTATGTCGAGGCCAATAACCGCCTGGTGCGCGACCCGGCGGCGGCGAGGTTGCGCGGGCAACTGGAGGCGCTGGTCAAGCTGGCGCCGGGCAGCCCCGAGCGCGTTGAGCGCACGCGTATGGCCTACGATCAGCTCAAGGCTTACCTGATGATGGCGCGCCCGGACAAAGCCGAGGCGCCCTTGTTGGTCAAGACCCTGGGCCACGCCGAACCCACGCGTGACGGAATTTCGTCAGGGCTCTGGCAGACCCTCGCACCGAACCTGTGGCAGTTCTACGCCGAGCAACTGGCCGCGCACCCGGACTGGCGCATCGAGGCCGACCCGCGGTTGGTGGCGCAGGTGCGCCAGGTGCTGCTCGACCAATTGGGCCAACGCAACGCCGAGGCCAGCCTGTATCAACGGGTGCTGGACGACGCCACCCAGCACTATCCAGCCCTGGGCCTGCAACAGATGGTGGGCGACACCAAAGCCGCTGGGTTGTTTTCCAGCAAGGCCAGCGTGCCGGGAGTGTTCACGCGCCAGGCCTGGGAGGGCCAGGTGCGCCAGGCCATCGATGACATCACCCAGGCGCGCCGCGAAGAAATCGATTGGGTGCTCAGTGATCGCCCCGGTGACATCGATGTGCGCTTGACGCCCGGCGAGCTCAAGGCGCGCCTGACCGAACGTTATTTCAAGGACTACGCGGGCGCCTGGCTGGTGTTTCTCAACAGCCTGCGGGGCAATCAACCCAAAAGCCTGGAACAGGTCATCGACCAGTTGACGCTGATGAGCGACGTGCGCCAATCGCCGTTGCTCGCGTTGATCAATACCCTGGCCTATCAAGGGCAAGCGGGCACCCGCGTCCCGGCCCTGGGCGACTCGCTGATGAGGTCCGCGCACAAGCTCATCGGCCCGGACAAGGCCCCGCCCATAGACCCGCTGGCCGACCTGCCGAGCGGCCCGCTGGATCCGACGTTCGGCCCGTTGTTGGCCTTGCTGGGCAAGGGTGGCGCTGACCATTTGAGCCTCCAGGCCTACCTCACCCAAGTGACCCGCGTGCGCCTGAAACTGCAACAGATCAACACGGCCAGCGACCCCATGGAAATGACCCAGGCCCTGGCGCAGACGGTGTTCCAGGGCCGGGGCATCGACCTCACCGATACCCAGTCCTATGGCCGTCTGATGGCCGCCAGCCTCGGTGCGCAATGGGGCGGCGTGGGCGAAACGCTGTTCGTGCAACCGCTGGAACAGGCCTGGCAGCGAGTGCTGCAACCGTCGGCGGCGGGCCTCAACAGCCAATGGCGGCGTTCGATCGTCGAGCATTGGAACGCGGCCTTTACCGGGCGTTATCCCTTCGCCGCGACGGCCAGCGATGCTTCGTTGCCGATGCTGGGGCAAATGATCCGCGCCGACACGGGGCGCATCGAACGTTTTCTCCACAGCCAGTTGAGCGGCGTGTTGCGCAAGGAAGGCAACCGCTGGGTGGCCGATCCCCGCCACGGTCGCGGTTTGCGCGTCAATCCCCAATTCCTGGAGGCGGTCAATCAACTGAGCGATCTGGCCGACGTGCTCTACACCGACGGCGGCCTGGGCTTGAGTTTTGAACTGAGCGGCAAAGGCGTGCGCGATGTGGTGCAAACCACCTTCATCCTCAACGGAGAGAAACACCACTACTTCAACCAGAAGGAGCGCTGGCAGCGCTTCGGCTGGCCGGGACGCAGCGACTACCCCGGCGTCAGCCTGACGTGGACCAGCGTCCACACCGGCGAACGGTTGTTCGCCGACTACGCCGGCGCCTGGGGGCTGATCCGCTTGCTGGAACAGGCCACGTTCACCGCGCTGGACGATGGCGACAGCCGCTACCGCATGGTGCTCAAGGCGCCCGATGGCCTGGGCCTGACGTGGCACCTGCGCACCGAACTGGATGCCGGACCGATGGCGCTTTTGAAGTTGCGAGGGTTTACGTTGCCGGGGCGGATATTTTTGGGTGAGGGCGGACCAGCGGTGCCCCTGGCGCGCAATGAGGTGCTCCGATGAGCCTGCAAAACCTGATCACCCATTGCCTGGGCAAGCGCGACGCCTTGGCCATCGCCCGTGAACAGGCCGAACGCTGGCAACCCTGGCTGCAGCCCATCAGCGAAGCGGCACCCGTTGGGCACGATCCTGGCTATGACGATGATTTTCAATGCATGCGCGAAGAGGTTGGCAAGCTGTCCGGCGCCGATGCTGAACGAGTGGCCCAACTGGGTGAAAAGCTACTGACCCGCAAATGTAAGGATTTACGCGTCGCCACCTATTACGTGTGGGCTCGCTTGTGCAGGGACGGCGAAGCCGGGCTGGCCGACGGCTTGAGCCTGTTGGCGGCGCTGGTGGAGCGGTTCACCGATACGGTACTGCCCGTGCGACCGAACAGCCGCAAGATGGCGTTGCAGTGGCTGGCCGGCGAAAAGCTGCTCGATACGCTGTGTCGGTATCCGGAGGTGGTGAAAACCGAGGCCGAGCGCACCGCCGCGGCATTGGCCTGGCTGGAGCAGGGCCTGACGGCATGGCCTGACGATCAACGTCCTTGCCTGGGGGCCCTGTATGCCGCGCTATCCGCCCGATTGGCTCGGTCCGAAGGCATGGAGGCGCTGGTCCCGCAGAGTACCCCCAGCCAGGAATCGCAAGCCCAGGCCAGGGCTTCGGCTGCTATCGCGATCAAGTCCGGTCGGGATCTGTTGGACCACGGCCGGGCCTTGGCTGGTTATCTGCGTGATCAACCTCAGGGTTGGCTGGCGGCCCACCGCGTGATGAAGAGCCTGCGCTGGGACACGGTGCAAGAGGCGCCGCCCGAGGACGCCGATGGCAACACCCGGCTGACGCCGCCCAGGGCTGACTATCGGGCGCAGCTCAAGCGTTTGTACTTGCAGCAGGGCTGGACCCAGTTGCTCGATCACGCGGAACGAATCTATGCCGAAGGCGTGAACCATTTCTGGTTGGATTTGCAGTGGTATGTGTATCAGGCACTGAGTCAGCAACCGGCGCCGCAGGTGTGCTGGGCTGATGTCGTCCGACGTGACCTGGGCATGTTTTTGGATCGGTTGCCGGGGTTGGAGCTGCTGCGCTGGCGCGACGGCACGCCTTTCGCCGATGAGACCACACGTGAGTGGATTGCCCAGTACGCCAGCGCAGACCGCCCGGAGCAAGGGTTGGCCGCGCCATCGTCGGCACCGGTCATCGGCGATGCCGACATCTTGTCGTGGGAAACCGAAGCCCTGGCGCAGGCCGACAAAGAAGGGGTCGAGCAAGCGCTGGCTTGGCTGGCGGCGCGCCCGGACATTGTTTGCGCACGCCAACGATGGCTGCTGCGCCTGCTGATGGCGAGGGTGGCCGAACAGTTCGGCAAAAGTGAGCTGGCCATCCACCTGCTGGGGGAACTGGACACCGCTTCACAGCACCATGACCTGTGCGCGTGGGAGCCCGAGTTGTATTTCGAGGTCAAGGCTCGCCTGCTCAGGTTGCTGCGGGTCAAGGCCCAACGCAACGACACGGACAAACCTGCCCTGGCCCGACGCATGGAACCTTTGTTGGCGGCGCTGGTGGCCATCGATCCGGTACGTGCCGCTGTGCTTTGCGGCTGACACTCATTTCAGGACTTTTATGGACATGGAAAATCTGACACTGCGCTATTTCGACGCCGAGATGCGTTATTTGCGCGAGGCCGGCAAGGAATTCGCCGAGGCGTTCCCGGACCGGGCGGCATATCTCAATCTCGACAAGCCGGGGGCGCAAGACCCTTACGTAGAACGTTTGTTCGAGGGCTTTGCATTCTTGATGGGGCGCTTGCGGGAGAAGCTCGACGATGATCTGCCGGAGCTCACCGAAGGCTTGGTCAGCCTGCTGTGGCCGCATTACTTGCGGACCATACCGTCCCTGTCGATTATCGAGCTGGCGCCGGATCTTGCCTTGATAAAGCGCAGCGAACGGATCCCCAGAGGGTTCGAGATCCTGTCGCGCCCCATCGGGCCGCAGCACACCTGCTGTCGCTACACCACCACGCAAGACGTGACGTTACAGCCGCTGGCGTTGACAGTCGTGGCGCGCGACCACGAACCGGATGGCCGCTCGCTGCTGCGTTTGCGTTTTGTCCGAAGCGCGTCCGTCCCTTGGTCACAAATCGACCTGAGCCGCTTGCCGCTGTACTTGAATGCCGATGCGCCACTGGCCAGCGCACTGCACCAAGCCCTGACCTTGAACAGGCAGGCAATGTATGTGCGCTTGCCAGGACAGTCGGATCGCAAGCCGGTGGACGGGTATTTCACCCCCAAGGGCTTTGGCGACGAGGATCGCCTGTGGCCCAAGGGCGACAGCGCTTTCAGCGGCTATCAACTGCTGCTTGAGTACTTCACGTTTCGTGAAAAATTCATGTTCGTCACCCTCTGTGGCCTTGAGCAACTGCCGCTTGAGTCCGGCGCGCCCTGGTTCGAGCTCGAAGTGGTGCTGTCCAAGCCCTGGCCGCAGAACTTCGACCTGAACCGTGAACATATTCGTCTGCACTCGGTGCCGGTGATCAACTTGTTCGTACTGGAGGCCGACCCGTTGGCGCTGGACCCCTTGCAAACCGATTACTTGCTGCGTCCGATGCGCTTGCAGGATGGCCATCTGGAAATCTATTCGGTGGACCAGGTGACCGCATCCAAAGGCGCCGAGCGCATGGACTACGTGCCGTTCACCAGTTTTCGCCATAAAGGCGGCATGCTGCGTGATGAGGCGCCGGAACGTTATTTCCATAGCCGCCTGAAGCGGGCCGCCAATGGGCTGTATGACACCTGGTTGATCCTGGGCGGAGAAGGCTTCGACGAGGATCGGCTGCATACCCACGCCAGCCTGTCGTTACACCTGATCGGCACCCACGGCCAGCTGCCACGCAAAGCGCTGCAGAGCACGGTGCTCGATACAGCGGTGCAAACCACCCAGTTCGGCGTGCGGGTGCGCAACCTGTGTGCGCCGACGTTGCCGTGCTATCCGCCAAACCGCGACCGTTTCCACTGGCGCATCCTGAGCCACCTGGGCTCCAATTTCTTGCCGATGCTCGACAGCGCAGAGGTGCTGCGCGGGACGTTGGCGTTGTATGACTGGACCGGCAGCGAGCAGAACCGGCGTCGCCTGGCGGCGATTGTCGAGGTGAACCATCACCTGGTCCAACGTTTTGAAAATGGCTTTTTGCTGCGCGGGGTGGATATTGAAATCACCTTGGATGCCCACGGCTTTTCGGGGGACGGCGATATCAGTCTGTTCGGTGAAATGCTCAACCGCTTTTTTGCGCTCTACGCCGACATTCATTTGTTCACCCAGCTCACGCTGATTCTTCAACCTACCGGAGCGTGCCTGCGATGGAACGAGAACCACAGCCAGCGCATTCCCGGTTGAACGCCGATGGTTTGCTGGACGCGTTGCGAGGGCGGGTGGCCGAGGCCAGCCTGTATCGTTTCTGCCAACTGTTGGAACAAGCGCTGCCCGGCCATCCTCTGCTTGGCAGCACCGCGCATCCGGCAGACGATCCCGTGCGCTTTCGACCCGATCCCGGCATGGGGTTTCCCGCCGGTGAGCTGAAGGCGATCGAAATCGACACGAACAACCCGCAACGTCCGGCTACGGTGCGCACCCGTCTGATGGGTTTGTACGGCCTAGATTCGCCAATGCCGACGGGGTTTGTGGATGACATCGCTCAACGCCGGGAGGGGCATGAGGCACTGGAAGCTTTCCTCGACATTTTCAATCACCGGATTTTCACTCAGTTCTATCGAATCTGGCGCAAGTACTCTTATCCAGCGACGTTTGCAGCGGGCGGCAGCGATGCGACATCGCAGTGCCTGTTCGGTTTGATCGGGCTGGGCATTCCCGGAACAGCGGAACGCGTCGCTACCCCAGTCTCCCGTTTCCTCGCGTTGCTCAGCGTCATGCGCCTGCCTACCCGCAACGCCGAAGGCATCGAGGCGCTCGTCAAGCTGCTTGCCGTCCATACCCAGGCACGGATAACCCCGCACCGGCCGCAGAAGATTCCCTTGCCGCAACCGGCCAGCCTGTGTCCGTCTTGCCCGGTACGCTTGTCCAAGGGCACGCCGCTGGGCAATGTCGGGCAAGACGTCAACAGCCAGCTGCACTTGGTGCTGTCCACCGACGACGCGCAGGAGGCCAATGACTGGTTGCCCGGCGGAGCGCTTCACCGCGACCTGCTTGTACTCCTGCGGGTGTACCTGGGATGGCGCTGCACCGCGACGCTGCAATTGACCATCGCGGTAAGCAGCCTGCCAACTCCGATACTGGGGCATCGGCAGATACGACTGGGAATGACCGGTGTGCTGGGCTTGGGTTCAGACACCTGGCAGCCGCGAGAACAGGACACCCTCACGATCAATATGGGCCGCTACCAGGGCCTTTCGACCAACCCACGGATCAGGGAAACACAACATGTCACATACCTTTATTAACCGGTTGGCACTCACGGTGCTGGTCGCTGCGCTTGGCGGGTGTGGAGCGGCGCAGACCGTCGAGCCGAGCACGGGGTTCACCACCGGGACGATGTTCCGTAAACAGGTCAAGACCTTGCACCTGGATTTCAACGCACGAACCGCGCTCAACACCGAAACCGCGGACATGAACGCCTTATCGCTGCCCACCTTGGTGCGGGTTTACCAGTTACGCGACAGTACCGCGTTGGAGCAGGCCACCTACGACGGGCTGGTGAACACAGACGACAACCTGTTCGACGGTGCATTGCTGGACAAACGCGCCGTGGTGGTGAAACCCGGGGCAGGGGCGCTGTTGAGCGTGCCCATGGACCCCCGCACGCGGGTAGTGGCGCTGGTGGGCTTGTTTCGAAGTCCAGACGCCGCGTTAGGCTCCTGGCGCCTGGTGCTGAGGCGCGAAGACCTGGACCCGGATCGGGCACGGCTCATCGAGATGGGGGCCAACCAACTGACGTTGCGCCCGTTGGCGAAGGACTGATCCATGACCGAGCCCAACCCTTCGCTCTATGAAATGCTGCTGCAAAACTTCAATGGTGAACTGGATTTGCATCGCGTCAGCGAGCAGGACCAGCACACGCTGTCGGTCCTGGACAACCTGCAACGCATCCTCAACAGCCGGGCCGGCAGCCTCAGCCATTTACCGGATTATGGACTTCCCGACATGGGAACCATTTTGCAGGGGCTACCGGCTACCGCCCATACGTTGATAAAGGCCATGACCCATACCCTGCTCAAATACGAACCGCGATTGACGGCGCTCGCCATCGAGCTACTGCCGCAATTACTGCCGGGGCATTTGGAGTGCGCCCTGGACGTGCAGTTGAAAGGAGGGCGCCGGGTAACTTTCGGTACCACGTTGGGACCGGAGGGCAAAGTCCTGATTCGTCACCTGAAGCGACAGAACCATGTGGCGGCAACGGGAACGGATAACGCAAGGCAAGCGCGATGAGCGCGTTGTTTGAAGTGCATGTTCGAATCGGTGGCGATCCGCGCGGCTATGCTGAGTTCGTCGCTTTGCGCGACGAGTTGGCCAGATTGGGCCATGGCGCCTGCCCAGACGTGGATTGGCAAAAAGTCGAGCAGTTATGCCTTGTGCTGCTGCAACTCAACGGTGCGGAGCTGCAAACCGTCAGCTTCTATGCGCTGGCTCGAAGCCAGCGTCACGGTTTGGACGGCATGGTCCAAGGCGTTCGATTGTTGAAGACGCTCAGCAGTCAATGGCCCAGCCTGTGGCCGCCGTCGGTGCGGGTGCGCCTGGATACGTTGGGGTGGTTGTTCGCACAGCTGCAAACGCTGCTGCGTGGCCTGGCGCTGACGACCAACGATCAGCGCGCGTTGCTTGAGCTCGATGGTGCGTTGGGCTGCCTGACTGAGCGGCTGGCAAGCTACGCATCCACGCCGCTGCCGGCTCTCCAGTCTCTGCGCCAGCAGGTCAACCAGCTGATCCAACGTTTGGAACGATGCGATCAACGTATCGAAGCGGCGCTGCTTCCCATGGGGATGACAGAGCCGGCATTGGCGATACCCATTGTGGTCCTGCCCCCGCCGGACATGACCCATCGTAAGGGGCACTTTTCGCCATGGCTGTGCGGCGCGGCGCTCGTCTTCGCTCTCGTCGCAGGGGTTGTCGGGTGGCGGATGAGCGCGAGGTCAGCGTTGGTCTTGCCCGCTCCGGTGCAGTTGGACAGCCTGTCGCTGTTCGATGTCGGCAGTTCGCAGCTCAAGCCTGGTTCGACCGATACCTTGGTCAAGGCCTTGGTGGATATCAAGGCCCAGCCAGACGGGTTGATCGTCATTTCAGGCCATACCGACGGGACAGGTTCATCGGAACAGAACCTGCAACTCTCAAACGCCCGTGCTGTTGCAGTGCGGGACTGGATGCAGCACGTGGGCAAAATCCCCGCCGGTTGCCTAGCCGTCCAGGGCGTCGCCGCCGGTCAGCCCATAGCTGGAGACGACACCGAAGCTGGGCGAAGGGCCAATCGGCGTGTCGGTATCCGCGTGGTGCCGCAAGTGGTGGCTTGTGAGTCTGCATGGGGCGCGGGCAAGGGCGGCGCATCCCAGGGGATGCCCCTTAAGTACTGAACTGATGTGCCGATACACGCTGGTAGACCCGATTTCGCCGGTGCTCCAACGGTATCCAACCAAGGATCTTCCAGGCGTCAGCGGGCCTGTCCCTTTGTGATTTTTTTAAGGTTTGACCGGAATCGGACCTCAGGTAATGACCCATGCCAGCCCACTCCAGGACCGAGTTGGAACAAGCCCTTGCCGCGTGCAAGGGCAGTTTTCTTTCCGTTGCCTTTTTCAGTTTTTTCGTTAATTTGCTGATGCTGGTTCCTTCGTTCTACATGTTGCAGGTCTACGACCGCGCGGTAGCCAGTGCCAGCCTGTCGACGCTATTGATGCTGACGCTGATCATGTTGCTGCTCATGACCACAATGGGTGGCCTGGAGTGGGTTCGCTCGCGGATCATGGTACGGATCAGTACGCGCCTGGACACGCTGCTAGGCCAGCGATTGTTCGACGCAAGTTTCAAGCAGGCGCTCAATTCCAGTGGCATGAACGCCACGGCCCAACCCGTGAGTGATTTGAATGGGTTACGCCAGTTCTTGACGGGCAACGGCCTTTTCGCATTTTTCGACACGCCCTGGATTCCGATTTACCTGGCAGTCATGTTCATGTTCCATCCCTGGTACGGTTGGATGGGGTTATTGAGCGCGCTGTTGCTTGGGGCGCTGGCCTTCGCCAACGAGAAGCTCACCCACGCGCCGCTGCAGGCTGCCAACCGGGAACAGATGGCGGCCATGGCGTTTACCCATAAAAGCCTGCGCAACGCCGAAGTGGTCGAATCCATGGGCATGCTTACGAGCCTGCGTGACCAATGGAATGGGCAAACCTACAGGGTCCTGTCGCTGCAAAGCCTCGCCAGTGACCGTGGCACCACCGTTGCGGCGATTTCCAGGACGTTTCGGCAGGTCGTCCAATCGCTGGTCCTGGGCCTTGGCGCTTACCTGACGATCAATCACGAGATTTCTCCCGGGCTCATGATCGCTGGCTCGATTCTGCTAGGGCGCGCGCTGGCCCCTATTGATCAGCTGATTGGCGTATGGAAAGGCTTTTTGGGGGCGCGTTCGCAATATGCCCGGCTGCATGAATTGTTACTCAAGTTCGCCGCCGAACCTGAGCGCATGTCCCTGCCAATGCCCGAGGGGGCGATCCGTGTCGAGGGGCTTTCGGTAGGCTCGCCCAACGGCGGCAAGCCGATCATTCGTAGCGTGGGATTCGAGGTGCCGGCGGGGTCGGTGGTCGGCATCATTGGTCCCAGTGGCGCCGGCAAATCGACCCTGGCCAGGGCGCTGTTGGGGATATGGTCGGGCATGGCCGGTACGGTGCGCCTGGACGGCGCGGATATCAGCCAATGGCGCCGGGAGGAACTCGGCCCCTATGTGGGCTATCTGCCGCAGGACATTGAGCTGTTCGAGGGCACCATCAGCCAGAACATCTCCCGTTTCGGTCCGGTGGATGCGCCTGCGGTGGTCGCCGCCGCGCGCATGGCCGGGGTCCATGAGCTGGTGCTTCAACTGCCAGACGGCTACGACACCCTGATCGGTGCCAACGGCGGCGGGCTTTCCGGTGGTCAACGCCAGCGTATCGGCCTGGCTCGCGCCTTGTATGGAGAGCCGCGCCTCGTAGTGCTCGATGAGCCGAACTCCAACCTCGACGAAGCCGGAGAAAGAATGCTCGCCGAGGCGTTGCAAAAACTCAGGCAAAGCCGGGCGACCGTATTTGTCATCACCCACCGGCCAGGCGTGCTGGCGCAGGTCGACAAGCTGTTGGTCCTCAATCAAGGCGAATTGAGCCTCTTCGGGCCCCGGGACAGGGTGCTGGAACGGTTGCAAGGCGCTGCGTCGACGGCCAGGCAGGCCGGCGTCGTTGAACCGTCACAAACGGATGAGCGTTATGCAAAACAATAGTCACTCATCCGTGGACAGGGCTGAGCTGATGACCGATGACAAGCCCGTACGGCGCATCGGCTACGTTATGCTGCTGGTGACCTTCGGCCTGTTTGGCGGCTGGGCGACCTTCGCGCCGCTCGACAGCGCGGCACTGGCGCCGGGTGTGGTCACCGTCAAGAGCTATCGCAAGACGGTGCAGCATTTGGAAGGAGGCATTGTGCGCGAGCTGCGCGTGCGTGATGGCGATCAGGTGAAGGCGGGCGACGTGCTCCTGGTTCTGGACAACACCCAGGCCCGCTCGGAAATGGAAGCGATGCGCAGCCAACTGATCGCCGCCCTTGAACTCGAAGCCCGGTTGGTGGCTGAGCGCGATGCTCTGCCCGAGCCGCTGCCTGTACCGACACTAGATCACGCCGATCCGCGTGTGCGCGAGGCGCGCGACAGCGAACGACGAATCTTCCAGGCTCGACGAACGTCGTTGCTTGGTGAGATTGCCTTGCAGGAAAAATCCATTGGCCAGATCCAGGAGCAGATTCGCGGGTACAAAGCCGTCGTGGCCAGCAAGCAAATGCTGGCGGCATCCTACCAGGACGAAATCGTCGACCTGCGTGCGTTGTTGGCCGAGGGTTACGTGGACAAGCAGCGTCTGCGTGAGCAGGAGCGCAGCCTCTCTCGGTTGCAGGCGGAAATGGCAGAAAGCCAGTCCGAAAGCGCACGGGCCCGGGTTCAGGCCGACGAAGCGCAACTGAAAATCCTCCAGTTGAAAAAAACCTTCGCCACAGAGGTCGCGAGCCTGTTGGGCGATGCACGGACCAAGGTCTATGAACTGCGCGAACGCTTGGCGACCCTGCAGGATCGCGACCAGCGCACCGAAATCCTCGCGCCCGAATCCGGCAGGGTCATGGGCATGGCGATACACACCCTGGGTGCCGTGGTCAGCCCGGGCACCGCGCTGCTGGATATCGTCCCGGCCAATGAAGAATTGATCGTCGAAGCTCAGGTTTCGACAACGGACATCGACCGGATCAAGCCGGGCAAACTGGCGGGCATTCGGTTCAGCGCGTTCAACAGCAGCACGACGCCGGTCGTCGAAGGGCGGTTGATGCAGGTATCGGCCGATCGGCTGGTCAACAAGGACACTGGCGCCGCTTATTATCTGGCGCGCGTTGCCTTGACCGATGACGGGCGCCGGGCGCTCGGCGATCTTACGCTGGTGCCGGGCATGCCGGTTGAAGTGTTGATCAATACCGGGGCGCGGACGCTGCTGGAGTATTTGATTCAGCCGGCGAGTAACGCCTTCGCCCGTTCGCTGATCGAGGATTGAGATGAGGTCTTTGGTCGCGTTGTGCCTGATTGCCTGCTCACTTGGCGTCCTCGCCGATGATGGGGCGGCGTCCAGCTATACCGATTTGTGGCAATTGCACCAGGAAGCGCAAGGCGCCGATCCGCGTATCCTGCGGGCGCAAGCCTTGACTCGCAGCGGCGAGGGCAATGAGCGCGCCGCCTTCGGCCAATTGTTGCCGCAGCTCAACGCCAGCGGTAGCGTGAACCGCAGTCGGCGGGAGGACGAGCTGAGCCGTATCCAGTACAACGGCAAGCGCGTTGCCGTGATGCTCAACCAGGTGATCTACGACCCGCAGGTCTGGCGCAGTTACCAGCGATACGTGGAGTTGGCGCGCCAGAGCCAATACGAATCCGATGACACGCAGGTGCAGGCCAGCATTGACCTGTCCGAACGGTATTTTGCCGTGCTTGCGGCGGAGGACGAGCTGTCCCTGGTGCGTAGCGAATTGGACGCGACCGAACGCAACCTCAAGCGCGTCCACGCGTTGTATGCGCGCCGGATGGCAATGGTGACCGATACGCTCGACCTGGAGGCGCGGGTGGATGCACTCAAGGCTGACGAGATCGAGGCCAGGAACAAGGTCGAGGTCAGTCGCGAGGCCATCTCCGAACTGGTGGGGCGCGAGGTCCGGGAACCGTTCAAGCGTATTGCCGACAATCCGGTCTTCAGCCTGCCGGCGCAAGCTCAGGACTATTGGGTGCAGACGGCAGTCGACAGCAACCCAGCGTTGCACGCCCGCGAACACAGTATCCGTGCCGCCGAGGCGGCGATCGGCGAGGCAAGGGCCGGCCATCTGCCTCGGCTGGGCCTGAATCTCACGGCGCAACGCAGCGACATCGGCTATGAAGGTGCGTTGGCGCCTCGCTCGGACAATCTCGTCGCGTCCCTCGACTTGCAGGTGCCCCTCTACAGCGGCGGCTCCACCCGTGCCCGGGTGTCGAGTTCCGAAAGCGAAAAGGAGGTCGCGCAACAGGAGCTGGAAGCCTTGCGCCGCCAGGTCATCAAGGAAACCCGCACGGCGTACCTGGGCATGAGCGCCGAGCTCAGCCGGATCAAGGCAACGCGGCGCGCACTGGAGTCCGCCGAAAAATCCCGGATAGCCACTGAAAAGGCCTTCGCCTATGGCGTCAAGAATGCCGTGGACGTGCTGGACACCATCCAGGCTGAATTTCGTGCGCGGCGTGACTTTTTTCAATCCCAGTATCGCTTCGTAACCAGCCTGCTGGTCCTGCATCGCTGGAGCGGTCGGTTAGGGGAGCCGGACATCCGCAAGGCCAACGATTGGCTGGTTGCCCCAGCCTCTTCGGATGCGCGGTCGAAAAATAGTGGCTAACTAATATCAATGCCCTTGTTTCTCATGCAAAATAAACCACTTGTAGCGGCCGCATCCGGGAAAGGTCGCAGACAGTCCAAAGGAAGTTCGCATGCCCAGTCCGCTTGGTTATTCCTCCGTTTCGAACGCAAAACTGACCACCAACGCGCAGGTCAACAGCTTGCTGGTCGGTACTTATTGGAGCGGTAGTGCGACAGCAGGCACGTCCTTGACGTACAGCTTCATGACGGCGGATTCCTACTTCGCCAGTAACTACAGCAGTGAAAACGAATACCTGCTTGGCTACGCCGTAACGACGGAGCAGCAGGACGGCATTGTTCGTGCCGTCGACAGCTGGGGGGCGGTTGCCAACCTCCATTTCACCCAAGTCAGCGAGTCTGCTACCAACGTGGGTGACTTGCGGTTCGGCGGCTACCTGTGGATGGACGATGACACCGCAGCGTGGGGCTATTATCCCGGCCGCACGCCCAGCGCGGGCGATGTCTGGTTGGGGCCGATCACCAATGACCCCACCCCGGACGAGGGATCCTACGACTACTTGGTCTTCATGCATGAGATCGGCCACGCGCTGGGCCTCAAGCATCCGTTCTCCAAGAGCCTGTCGAACCCGACGGTACTTTCCGCGCAATTCGATGACGTGCGCTACACCATCATGAGTTACAACAGCGCGTACTCCTACGAGCCCACGACACCCATGCTGCTGGACATCGCGGCGATCCAGAGCCTGTATGGCGCGAACAACCAATGGCAGACCGGTAACACCACGTATAGCTGGACGACTGGCCAATCGGTTTTCGAGACGATCTGGGACGCGGGCGGCAACGACACCATCGACGCGAGCAACCAGGCGGGGGCGGTGCGTATCAACCTGAACGAGGGCCAATTCAGCAAGATCGGCCAGGCCTTCCTCAACACCAAGACCGGCGCTGCCTTCAATGAAGGATTGGCGATCGCCTACGGCGCGAAGATCGAAAACGCTATCGGCTCGGCCAATGACGACACGCTGATCGGCAATGCGCTCGGCAACCTCCTGGATGGCCGCGGCGGTAGGGACGTCATGACCGGTGGCGCCGGTAACGATACCTACGTGGTCGACGATTCCAGGGACACCATCAGCGAAACCAGCACCCTGGCGACCGAAGTCGACACGGTACGTTCCTCCTTGAGCTGGAGCCTGGGCGCCAATCTGGAGAACCTCACGCTGACGGGTATCGCCAACCTCAATGGCTCCGGCAACGCCTTGAGCAACGTATTGACCGGCAACGCCGGAAACAATGTCCTGGACGGCGGGGCCGGCCGAGACACGCTGGTTGGTGGCGCCGGAAACGATAGTTATGTGATCGATAACGTCAATGACAGCGTCGTCGAGCTTGCCGACGGTGGTATCGACCTGGTTCGCACCGCAGTCACCCATACCTTGTCGGCCAATGTCGAGAACGGGCAGCTGCTCGGTGTCGCGGCCCTCAATCTCGTCGGTAACGCGCTGAATAACAGCCTGGTCGGCAATGCTGCCGCCAATGTGCTCAATGGCCTGGGCGGCGCGGATACCCTGGACGGTGGCGCCGGCAACGATACCTACCACGTCGACAACGCCGGCGATACGGTCATCGAGCGAGGCGCCTCCCTGACCGAGATCGACAGCGTTATTTCGACCGTCAACTTCGCCTTGGGCACCAACGTTGAAAACCTGACGTTGAGCGGTGCCGGCAGCATCAATGGCAGCGGCAATGCACTGAACAACCGCATCACGGGCAATGCCGGCGCCAACATCCTGGACGGTGGCCTCGGTATCGACACGCTCGTTGGCGGCACCGGCAGCGACACCTACGTGGTCGACAACCTCAAGGATGTCGTCAGCGAAACCAGCACCCTGGCCAGCGAAATCGACAGCGTACGTGCTTCGGTCAACTGGGTGCTTGGCGCGAATCTGGAAAACCTCACCCTGACCGGTATCGCCGCCATCAACGGCAGCGGCAATGCGCTTAACAACGTACTGACCGGCAACGCCGGCGCCAACGTGCTGAACGGCCTCGCCGGACGCGACACGTTGGTCGGCGGTGATGGCAACGACATCTATATGCTCGATAACACAGGCGACAGCGTCGTTGAACTCGCCGACGAGGGGCGCGACGTCGTGCGTACGACAGTCAGCCACACCTTGGCGGCCAACGTCGAGGACGGTCAGTTGCTCGGCGCCGCCGCGCTCAGTCTCACCGGCAACGCGCTGGGCAACAGTCTGACCGGCAACGCCGCCGCCAACACCCTCAACGGCCTGGACGGTGCGGACATCCTCGATGGCGGCGCCGGCATCGACACCCTGATCGGGGGAACCGGCAACGACACCTACGTGGTGGACAACCTCAGGGACGTCATCAGCGAAACCAGCAGCCTCGCCAGCGAGATCGACACCGTGCGTTCCTCGGTGAGCTGGAGCCTGGGTGCCAATCTGGAAAACCTAACGCTTACCGGTGCTGCCGCGATCAACGGAAGCGGCAACGCCTTGGAAAACGTACTGATTGGCAACGCGGCCGGCAATGTCTTGAACGGCG
>NZ_JBKKRK010000032.1:0-12067 GCF_048847255.1 Pseudomonas algeriensis
CCAAAAATATCCGCCCCGGCAACGTAAACCCTCGCAACTTCAAAAGCGCCATCGGTCCGGCATCCAGTTCGGTGCGCAGGTGCCACGTCAGGCCCAGGCCATCGGGCGCCTTGAGCACCATGCGGTAGCGGCTGTCGCCATCGTCCAGCGCGGTGAACGTGGCCTGTTCCAGCAAGCGGATCAGCCCCCAGGCGCCGGCGTAGTCGGCGAACAACCGTTCGCCGGTGTGGACGCTGGTCCACGTCAGGCTGACGCCGGGGTAGTCGCTGCGTCCCGGCCAGCCGAAGCGCTGCCAGCGCTCCTTCTGGTTGAAGTAGTGGTGTTTCTCTCCGTTGAGGATGAAGGTGGTTTGCACCACATCGCGCACGCCTTTGCCGCTCAGTTCAAAACTCAAGCCCAGGCCGCCGTCGGTGTAGAGCACGTCGGCCAGATCGCTCAGTTGATTGACCGCCTCCAGGAATTGGGGATTGACGCGCAAACCGCGACCGTGGCGGGGATCGGCCACCCAGCGGTTGCCTTCCTTGCGCAACACGCCGCTCAACTGGCTGTGGAGAAAACGTTCGATGCGCCCCGTGTCGGCGCGGATCATTTGCCCCAGCATCGGCAACGAAGCATCGCTGGCCGTCGCGGCGAAGGGATAACGCCCGGTAAAGGCCGCGTTCCAATGCTCGACGATCGAACGCCGCCATTGGCTGTTGAGGCCCGCCGCCGACGGTTGCAGCACTCGCTGCCAGGCCTGTTCCAGCGGTTGCACGAACAGCGTTTCGCCCACGCCGCCCCATTGCGCACCGAGGCTGGCGGCCATCAGACGGCCATAGGACTGGGTATCGGTGAGGTCGATGCCCCGGCCCTGGAACACCGTCTGCGCCAGGGCCTGGGTCATTTCCATGGGGTCGCTGGCCGTGTTGATCTGTTGCAGTTTCAGGCGCACGCGGGTCACTTGGGTGAGGTAGGCCTGGAGGCTCAAATGGTCAGCGCCACCCTTGCCCAGCAAGGCCAACAACGGGCCGAACGTCGGATCCAGCGGGCCGCTCGGCAGGTCGGCCAGCGGGTCTATGGGCGGGGCCTTGTCCGGGCCGATGAGCTTGTGCGCGGACCTCATCAGCGAGTCGCCCAGGGCCGGGACGCGGGTGCCCGCTTGCCCTTGATAGGCCAGGGTATTGATCAACGCGAGCAACGGCGATTGGCGCACGTCGCTCATCAGCGTCAACTGGTCGATGACCTGTTCCAGGCTTTTGGGTTGATTGCCCCGCAGGCTGTTGAGAAACACCAGCCAGGCGCCCGCGTAGTCCTTGAAATAACGTTCGGTCAGGCGCGCCTTGAGCTCGCCGGGCGTCAAGCGCACATCGATGTCACCGGGGCGATCACTGAGCACCCAATCGATTTCTTCGCGGCGCGCCTGGGTGATGTCATCGATGGCCTGGCGCACCTGGCCCTCCCAGGCCTGGCGCGTGAACACTCCCGGCACGCTGGCCTTGCTGGAAAACAACCCAGCGGCTTTGGTGTCGCCCACCATCTGTTGCAGGCCCAGGGCTGGATAGTGCTGGGTGGCGTCGTCCAGCACCCGTTGATACAGGCTGGCCTCGGCGTTGCGTTGGCCCAATTGGTCGAGCAGCACCTGGCGCACCTGCGCCACCAACCGCGGGTCGGCCTCGATGCGCCAGTCCGGGTGCGCGGCCAGTTGCTCGGCGTAGAACTGCCACAGGTTCGGTGCGAGGGTCTGCCAGAGCCCTGACGAAATTCCGTCACGCGTGGGTTCGGCGTGGCCCAGGGTCTTGACCAACAAGGGCGCCTCGGCTTTGTCCGGGCGCGCCATCATCAGGTAAGCCTTGAGCTGATCGTAGGCCATACGCGTGCGCTCAACGCGCTCGGGGCTGCCCGGCGCCAGCTTGACCAGCGCCTCCAGTTGCCCGCGCAACCTCGCCGCCGCCGGGTCGCGCACCAGGCGGTTATTGGCCTCGACATACCGGGGCCACAACAGTTCGAGCAAGGTTTCATTGCGGTTCAAGCCAAAGCGCTGGTACCACGGCGCACCGGACACGACACGGTGATCCAGGCGAGCCAGCACATGGACGAGCGCTTCGAGCGCCAACAGTTGCTCCTCTTGGGTGGATGACTGTTGCAACGCCGTCGACAAGGCCTGCGCCTCGACGATCTGCGCCCGATTGCTCACAAAGGACAGCGCCATCCCCGCGCCCCACACCAGCGCCAGGCCCATGAACAGCCCATAGACGACTCGCGGCGCGCCCCACCCCAACCGCGCGCCGACGGCCTTGTCGCGCTGCACGCCGTGCCACGCCGGGTCCGGCCACCAGAAATGCTCGCCGTCAGCGCTTTGCGTCACGCGCAGTGGCAGGCTGAACCACAACCCTCGCAGCATCACCCCCGGGTTGAACCCACTCAACGACGGCGCCAGCGCCTGCCGCCAACGGGCAATGCCCTCGGCCTGCAAATCTCGGGACAGGCGCAGCAGGAAATCGTGGTGCATCCGCTTCTTGATCTTCATCTGGGCAAAGCCCTGGCAACGCAACGGCTCGACCAGATCCTCCAGGC
Source organism: Pseudomonas algeriensis (assembly GCF_048847255.1). Classification (NCBI taxonomy): domain Bacteria; kingdom Pseudomonadati; phylum Pseudomonadota; class Gammaproteobacteria; order Pseudomonadales; family Pseudomonadaceae; genus Pseudomonas; species Pseudomonas algeriensis. The sequence goes on from NZ_JBKKRK010000032.1 coordinate 2,554, forward strand.
ACGCCTCCAACAGCGACGGCGTCACCTTGGCCGGCAACAGACAACCCACCGGCTGGCTCTCGCGCCCGTCCTGGGACCAGCCGCTCTCGCACACCTGCCACAAGTGCAACGGCAACCGTCGGCGTAGCCGCCGAGCCAGCCCCTGCAAGTGCCGCATGCCCTTGGCCAGCGTCACCGCATCGGTGCTTTGCGGTTTGTCCAGCGCCCAGACCACCCCATCCAGCGCCCGCCAACGGCGTAGGGTGAGCCATGGGTTCAACAGTGGGGTTTGCAATTCTTCCTGGACGCTGCCGCCCCATAGCAGCACGGTGCGTTCGCCTTCGAGCCATTTCTTTTTCGCCAGCTCCGGGGCGATGGCGGCGATCTGGGTGGGCTCGCCGACGATGAGCAGCAGACGGACCTTGTGGCGCCAGAGGGGGCCGTATTGGAAGCGGAGGTTTTCGCGTAGCTCTGCGCCCAGTATCGATTCAGGCGTCCTGGCCTGAGGTCGTGATGAGGTCACCTGGGTGCTACGCACCAGAACTCTGATCCCGTTCTGCAGGATTTGCCACATCAATATCGCCATCGCGAACAACAATGCACAGCAAAAAAATGCCTTGAGCAGCAGGTCCGACAGCACAACGCGGTCGACGGGTTGCCCAGCCCATAACCACCACCCCCCGCCTGCCAAGGCAACAAACACGGCCAAGATCAACGCCAACAGAAGCGCCGTAAGCCAGGAAGAGATTTTTTGAGGTTCATCTGTTTGAGTCATGGGGTTTCACAATTCCGAGGGCCAAGGTGTAATGGGAATCGCAAGCCAGCCAGGCACAGGGCTCACCGTGTTGCTCGGCGTGCCAGGCGGCAAGGGTCTGCGCGACCATGGCCTCCAGATTCGCCAGCGTGCCGAAATTGTGGTCTTGCACGTTTTGCTTGGTGTTCCAGCCAATGGCAGACAGGTCGACTATGTCGGGCTGGAAGAACGACACACACACTTTGGCGGGCGCCTGCAGTTCGCTTTGTTGGACGGCTCGTTCGGCCACCTTTACCACCGACTCTTGATCGGTGGACCATTCTCCCCGCAACAAACCGATGCCTTGCTCAGGGCCCAGCAGCCAAAGCAGCGCCGCCTCGCCGGCCGGTAAGCGGCTGTCTTTTTGTGGTGACGAGGATTGGCAACCGCCGCAGAGAATGCGCGCATCCGAAGGGGCGCTCTGCAGCTGGTCGATGATTGAGTCCAGGCTGCGAATGCCCTGCCAGGGCTCAGGTCGCTCCGGCAGTTCAACCTGGGGACAGGATTCGGCCATTTGCTCGACGAACGCCGCCCAGGAATCGACGGAACCCTGCCAATAGCAACGCACCGGCTGCAAGAAGATGGGCTCGGTTTGTTGCTCACACCATTGCAGGGCGAGCAAAACGGCCAATTGCCGCTCGCGCTCGGTGAGGTCGTCACCGAATACCTGAAGCAGACGAAGCGCCAGGCCTTCGGGCGTTTCTTGCGGTATGGGCGCAGGTTGATCCGGGTTGAGCAGATTCTGCCTGTGTTCCTGGGTCAGGCAGGCGGGCCCGAGCAAGACAGTGTCCACCAACGCGGCTTTTTGCCGATGATGCGCCCACCAGGTTCGCTGGATCCGTTGCGCCGCTTCGGCATAACAACGAGCGTTGTGTCGGTTGAATCGGTAGCGCAACACACGCAACAGCAACACGAGCAACCATGCCAGCAACGTCGTGATCGCGCCGACAACCATCAAGCGCGGCTCTACGACCCCATCCAGAAGCGCGCTGGCGCCGCCCAACAAAATCAGCAGCCCCGCGACTCCGGCTATCCAGCGCCTGTATCCGGGCGCCCGTGACGCAGGGTAAGGCGCGAACTCCGGCGCCGGGATCATGAGGCCACCAGCGTATCAGGCCCGGAGCTGACCAACGTGCAATTGCAGCCGCAGCGGTGACCATCCAGCGCCACGGGGCACCCGTCGACTTCCATCAGGTCACTGCCCTCGGCAATCTCGGTACGGCCGTGCAGGTTGCAGCGCACCGCATCCCCCTGACAGGCAATGGACAGGCCGTCGCATAGGTAGTGGCCCCCCAATACCTCGCCTCCGTATTCCTTGAGGGTGTCGCCTTGGCGAATGATGGCTTTCATAATTTCAACTCCTTGTAATGAATGGGTCAGGACTGCGGGCACGACGTAGGCACCGGCAGGTTGAGCGGGATCTTGATCGGGTATTCGGGACTGCCATAGGCGTAGCAGGACGTGGTGACCTGGATGTCGTCGCAGGGCAGGAAGTGCACGGTCAGGCCGCAGACTTTTTGGTTGGTGTAGTCGGGGATGGGGACTTGCTTGGTGTGCCGCCTCTTTTGCGCGACGACTTTGTCGAGCCAGGCGTCGTATTTGGCTTCATCAGCAAGACCTGGATTGTCATAGGAGTAAGCGACACCCGTCTCCCAATCGATCCGCACCGTAATACCCTGCTGCCAACGCGACGGCGCGACGTAACAACATCCGCCCCCGCCACCTTGGTAAGGCCCGATAACGTCAATCCCCGAACGCCCATCCACACTGAATCGGTTGATCGCCCAGTGAGTGTGGTTGATGGCTTCGAGCGTACTGGCAGAGACGTTGGGCGCGAGCACCGCGCCCAACAAACCACACCAGGCGAGCAATAGCGCATGCCACGGGCTGGGCCTGAACATCGGAGCGTTGCCTCTTGAAGGGTGGCGAAGCAAAGGTTCAGCTCGGCGCATCGTTCGTCTCCCTGGCCTTTGCATAAAAATCCTTCCAAAGCTCATCGATGTCCTTCTGCACCTGGGCCAGGCGTTCAACATCCATGTGTAGCGGCACCGGGTCGCTGGTCGACTTTGGCTGTCTTTGCGCCCACTGGCCTTGGGCGTTTTCGCTGTAGAGCGCCAGCGCCCGGCTGTTGCTCTCGCCGAAGAACACCATGCGGTCTCGCAAGAAGCTGCCCCAAGGTTCGCGCCCAAGCTTGTAGAGGAACCAGGCGCGGGAGTCGTGCACGTGGTCGTCGAATAACGCACGCAACAACCCTTCGGGTTGTTCGGCATTGCGGCTTTCGTCGACGTTGCCGCGAAAGGTTTCGTTCTGATGGTTTATCTGGGACCGAGGGGGTGGAAACAATTGGCTGACCAACTTCTGGCCGGCCGCTTTCATTCGTTCACGCTCGGCACGGATCTGGGTGGCAACCCAGAACGGCTCTGGGCCGGCAACCAGACCAAGCGCCAGCAGGGCCAACGGATCCTGGCGACCCTCGCTCCGGTAAACCTCAGCGAACTCTTCGGCCGCTTCGCGCAGCTGGGTTTTCGCCATGTCCGCGTCGAAATCCTTTACGCCGGGTTTCAGTGTTTTTTTCGGGACACGGCCTATACGTTCGGCGACCATCTGCAGTTTGCGATGCCTTTCGATCGCTTGTTGTTCTGCATCACGCTTGTGTTCGGCAGCTTCACGGACAGTCTTGTCGGCTTCGGTATCGCTTGCCTGTTGGTAGAAGCCTGTCTGTTTGAGGCTGGCAAAGGCGTAGCGGTCGATGCGCCAGGCGGTGATCCAGTCCAGTTGCGTGCGTAGGGCTTCTTCCAGGCTGAGGGTGGTCGGCAAGGGCTGGTAGCTTTCGATCCGTTCGATGGGCAACGGTTGCGTTACCGCTGGCAGGTCCAAGGTAACTTGGCGCCAGGCGTTGAAGCGTTCAACCAAAGTTGGCGCTACAGAAAACTCTCGCTGTACATCGCCCTCCATTGCGCGCCACAGCTCGTGACGCAACGCTATCGACAGAGCTTCCTTCGGCACTTTCAGAGGAGCACCAAGGGCGAAGGCATCGGCATATAGATCATTCAGGGCTATTTGCGACAGCAGCAAACCATCGCTCTCGCCCATCGCCTTCCCCTGATCACCTGGCGGATACCCCCCACCCTGATCCGAATGTACCCCCGGATAGATCACCTCCTGGCTATTAGCCGGGTACTCCCCGTTTTCACGGCGAATCGATTCCAATGGAAAACACAACCGCTGCTCATGGCTTGCCACCAAATGCAGGCAACGCTTCACCAATCCGCTCTCCGGCAGGTGCTGGTTACCATCGGCCCAGCTCATGTGCCCCTGGGCGCCTGGAATAATGTCGGCGATACCCACAGAGGCCACGGTGTCCAGCAGACCCAGATATTCCACGCTCAGGGGCACCCGTATATCCGCCATCGGCAGCGTCAGCGCCAAGTCGGACAACAATCGATCCAGCCAACTTACAAAACCCCGGGCCGCCGTCGCTCCGCGGGAAAAACCGTAGACATACAGCTTCAGTCCCAGCAACTTGACCTGGCCGGGCTGCGGCTGCGTCAGGGCCAGTTGCAGGGGCTTGGCCAACGCCTGCAACTGTTTGCGAAACTCGCGGCTGCGATTGGCGTGGCCGGTCCCCCAACCCAGGCCGAGCGCCGTGCCCATGGCCTTGACCGCCACCTGCAGCGCGGCATTGTCCAGGCGTGGTTGGTTCAAGGTACGGCGCAGGGCATCGATGAGCATCATCAACCCCCAGTTGATCCGCTCTTCACCGTACCAGGCGGTGGCCAAGCCCGATTCGCTGTAATCAAGGTCTCCGACTTCCGGGAAAGGTGTGCCCACGCCGGGCATGTAGTACTTGAAATACTGGCCATTGCCATTACCCGCCGCATCGACCAGGCGTTCGGCCTTGTCGCTGTGGGCGGTACCGCCGGCATGGCCGGCGCCAATGCTGGCGCGAAACAGCCGGGCGATATTGGTCGGGTGCGGTATCGAGGACTCGTACAGGTCGTTGTTCAGGTTATTGCCGGTGCCGTCGAAAAACAGGCTGATGTGCACGGTCTTGCAGCATGGAGGCATCACTCTGCGCCCAGCGGCGACGCACAGGGAGTCGTGATAGTCATGCTCCAGAGCGCATTGGCGATTGAGGTTCTGGTAAACCAGCCCGACATCTCTGGGTAAGCGGCCCTGGACCGGGAATGCCGGCGGATACCAGATCGGGGTGTGCTTCAGCTCGGACATGAGGTGGGCTCCGGTAAGTTGAGCGGGGTCTTGATCGGGTATTCGGGACTGCCATAGGCGTAGCAGGACGTGGTGACCTGGATGTCGTCGCAGGGCAGGAAGTGCACGGTCAGGCCGCAGACTCTTTGGTTCGTATAATCCGGGACCTCTACCATCTTGCTATGCTGCTGCTTTTGCGCTTTTAGCTTTTGTTTCCAGGCTAGGTATTTAGGCCAGTCCGCATAGCCAGGATTGTCATAGGAGTAAGCGACACCCGTCTCCCAATCGATCCGCACCGTAATACCCTGCTGCCAACGCGACGGCGCGACGTAACAACATCCGCCCCCGCCGCCCTGGTAAGGCCCGATAACGTCAATCCCCGAACGCCCATCCACACTGAATCGGTTGATCGCCCAATGAGTGTGATTGATCGCTTCCAAGGTGCTCGCCACCCCACTTGAAGTGATTGAAATGGCGGTCAAACCTGCGGCAATCCCAACGACGCGTCTGGCTATCAAACACGTGGCCATAAAGTCACTTCCCTCTGTTAACAGCCAACTTACAAAACCCCGGGCCGCCGTCGCTCCACGGGAAAAACCGTAGACATACAGCTTCAATCCCAGCAACGTGACCTGGCCGGGCTGCAACAGGCTGATGTGCACGGTCTTGCAGCATGGAGGCATCACTCTGCGCCCAGCGGCGACGCACAGGGAGTCGTGATAGTCATGCTCCAGAGCGCATTGGCGATTGAGGTTCTGGTAAACCAGCCCGACATCTCTGGGTAAGCGGCCCTGGACCGGGAATGCCGGCGGATACCAGATCGGGGTGTGCTTCAGCTCGGACATGAGGTGGGCTCCGGTAAGTTGAGCGGGGTCTTGATCGGGTATTCGGGACTGCCATAGGCGTAGCAGGACGTGGTGACCTGGATGTCGTCGCAGGGCAGGAAGTGCACGGTCAGACCGCAAACTTTTTGGCCGGAGTAGTCTGGGACGGGCACCTGTTTGCGGTGCTGCCGCGTTTGCGCGCTTATTTGCTTCTCCCAAGCCAAATATCTAGGCCAGTCGGCATACCCAGGAAACCCATCGGGGTAAGCCACACCTGCCTCCCATTCAACCCGCACCGTCATTCCCTGCTGCCAACGCGACGGCGCGACGTAACAACATCCGCCCCCGCCACCCTGGTAAGGCCCGATAACGTCAATCCCCGAACGCCCATCCACACTGAATCGGTTGATCGCCCAATGAGTGTGATTGATCGCTTCCAAGGTGCTCGCCACCCCACTTGAAGTGATTGAAATGGCGGTCAAACCTGCGGCAATTCCAACGACGCGTCTGGCTATCAAACACGTGGGCATAAAGTCACTTCCCTCTGTTGAATGCTGTCGATTCGGGCGCGAGCAATCGTTTGAGAACGAACGCTTCCCGCTCGGGCCCCAGAAGCAATCCCGCTTCGGTGGCGTCGAGCATCGCCGCGTAACACTGGTGAAAAAATTGTTCATTCCCATATGTCGCTGGGCGTGCAGCAAGCAGCTTGCTCATTGCCAACGTCGCATCACTTGCGCAACCAAGAACTTCCAACTGGCTGTCGCTAAGGTCCAAGGGGCGAAAATCTTCCGAGCCCAAGGGTTCGCCAGGAGCGCCAGGCAAGTGGCCGGGAACGCCGTCACGATCAAGCCAGCTCCAGAACACTGCGGGACGAAGTAGCAGTTGCTGTTGTGCAGGCTCCAATACGTGGCTGAACAGCAGCGGAAACAGACGCGGGTCGTAATAGCGCAGCAGCCCCGTACAGCCGCCGTTGGTCACTTCCAAGCAGCGACCGAGGTGTTCGGCCAATGCTGGGAACAGCCAAGGCGAGGCCAACACCATCAATTGCGAACGATCGCGTGCCTCGTGCATCAGGCCGCCAAGCCACTGCCGTTGCAGTGGCTGCGTCAGGTCGATACGCAGCAACAACGGCGCCAGTTCGCTAGCGCCTTCCTCGGGCAGACCGGTGAACAGCGAACGCCATTGCAACGGCGGCTCGACGCTCAATACGCTGGGCAATAACGGGGCGTTGCTGCCAGCCTGATCCACAACTACATCGAGATGGTACAAGCCGCTCCTGGTACCAGAGGCCTCTAGCAAGTCAAGCCAGACATGGCGTTGCATTGAAGTCATATCGATGCCCTCCTGGGCATGAAGCCTTGGGCGGCTGCCCTAGCCCTTTTCAAACATTCTTTGCACACCGAGCCGGGTAACTCAGGCAGCGGAAACGTCTCGCCACCGGGGCGGTCGAGTCTGTGCTTCCCTTTGATACTGACTAGGCCAGGACTATGAATCTGGATTTCGCCTTCGGCTGTAATCCGAATGAACCCACCCCCACACGCCAGGGTGAGGCCATTCTTCGCCGTCACCTGCACATGCCCCTGCACCGACTGCACGGTGATGTCCTGCTGGGCTTTCATGCCCAGCCCATCGCCGTGGGATTCGATGTCCAGGGGTCCTTTGCCGGAGACCAGGCGCAGGCCTTCCTGTTGGGCCAGCAGCGAGATGCCCTGGTTGGCGTGGGCCGACAGCCGCTTGGCGGCGGCGAGGTTGATTTCGTTGTGGCTTTGCAGGTACAGCGCGTCGCCGCTCTTGAGCAGCAGGCTGGCCGGGGTGACGGCGCCGATGCCCTGGGGGGCGCTGAGCAGGATGGCGGCAGCCGAAAGGTCTTTTGCGTCGGCCTGGAGTTGTTCCAAGCCGCGCAGGTCGGGTTTGCGGCTGTGGTGGGCCTGGGCGATGTCCTGCCATTCGGCCATCTGCTGTCTGGCACCTTCGACCTGGGCGGTGGCCGGGTTCATGGTGAGGACGTCGCCCTTGGCCTGGGTTTGCTCATCAGCACTGATAAACACCCCCTTGCCCGCACGAAGGGCGCCATGTCCATCGGTGCGCAACTCAAACCCTTCCCCCCGCTTCGTCTGCTCGGCATCCACCAGATGCCCCAGGTTCAACTGGCTCTTGCCGCTGTGCTCGGTGCTGAGCTTGATGTGCTCCTGCCCGCGGGTGTCGTCCATGCGCAGTTTGTTGTTGCTCGGGGTGCGCAGCACGTTGCGGCGCTCGTTGCGGGCGGTGACGGGGTCCGGGTGCCGGTCGTCGTGCAGGGCGTGGGCGATGTAGGGGCGGTCGGGGTCGCCGTGCTCGAAGGCCACCGCCACTTCGGTGCCGGCCTGCAGCGGGAAATGCAGGCCGTGGGTGTCGCCGCCGTAGGGTCGGGCCAGGCGCAGCCAGGCGCTTTCGCGGCCGGCTTGCCAGGTGTCGCGGTCGAACAGGAAGCGCACCTTGTAGCGGCCCTCGAAGTCGAGGTCAGCGTACGGCGGGTTGACTTCCGGGTGACTGACGCGGGCGGGAATGGTGCCGCTGATGCGCGGCTTGGGCGGCAGCGGTGGGCGAAAGCACACGGTTTCCGAGTAAGGAATCGCTTGGAAGGTGGCGATGAAGCTGCGGTCCCGGGCCGCTTCGGTGCGCAGGCTGACGATCACCGCGCCAAACTCGAAGGCCTGGGGCGCGCCGCCGGTGATTTCGAGCATCTGGGCCGGGGCCAGGGTGGCGCTGCTGGTGGTGCCGCTGAGGCGGGTCTGGTCGTTGAGGTAGAGTTCATGGCGCAGGCGCGCGTAGAAAAAACCACTTTCGCTTTGCAGGTCCTCGTCCAGGGCGTAGCGCTCGCCCAGCACCGTGTAGGGTTCGCCGTAGTGATAGGCCTCGCCGTAGGTGCCCTTTGCGCGGCGGGTATGGTCGACCTCGCCGTCGAGGAACGCGTAGGCCTCGCGATGGTGGTAGGCGCGAAAGTTGATGTTTTTTTCCACCACCTGGTGGGCGGTTTGCAGGTGCCAGACCGCGTCCTGCTCGCTGGCGCACAAGCCGGACGGCGGGCGACACGGCAACTTGACGCCGCGCTGGTAGTGCCGCTGATCGTCGTGAAACTCCACCACGTCGATGCTCAGGCGGTCATCGCTGACGACCCGGTACCAGATGCCGACATCAGCCAGCAGGCGCTCGATGAAGGCCAGGTCGCTTTCGTCGTATTGCATGACCTGTTCACGCCGGGGGTAGTCGCGCACTACATTGAAATAGAAATGCTGGCCCCGGAAATCATGGCGCGTGCGCAGGATGTGTTCGACGATCTGCGGCACCGACTGGTGCTGGTAGATCCGAAACTGCTTGCCCCGCGCCAGCAGCGCGAAACGCGGTTGCAACGTGATTTCGTAGCGGGCTTCGTCGTTGGAGCCGGACAGGCGCTTGAACGCCGTGATCGCGCCATTGAACGTGCGCAGCGGCTTGATCTCCGGCGGCGCGAAGCCCTTGGGCGTCGGCGGTGGCGGCAGCGGGTAAAGACTGAAGTAAGCATCCCGGTTGAGCAGGTCGGTGACCACCAGGTCGCGCTCGGTGCAGGTGAATTCGATGCGGTAGTGGTAGGGCCGGCTCAGGTGCTCCTCGCCGGTGAAGGCCAGGACGTCGAGATGGGCTGTGAGGTCGCAGACGCTCAGGGTGTGGCGGCTGTGGTCGAAGAAGGTGG
>NZ_JBKKRK010000033.1:0-11952 GCF_048847255.1 Pseudomonas algeriensis
CCAAAAATATCCGCCCCGGCAACGTAAACCCTCGCAACTTCAAAAGCGCCATCGGTCCGGCATCCAGTTCGGTGCGCAGGTGCCACGTCAGGCCCAGGCCATCGGGCGCCTTGAGCACCATGCGGTAGCGGCTGTCGCCATCGTCCAGCGCGGTGAACGTGGCCTGTTCCAGCAAGCGGATCAGCCCCCAGGCGCCGGCGTAGTCGGCGAACAACCGTTCGCCGGTGTGGACGCTGGTCCACGTCAGGCTGACGCCGGGGTAGTCGCTGCGTCCCGGCCAGCCGAAGCGCTGCCAGCGCTCCTTCTGGTTGAAGTAGTGGTGTTTCTCTCCGTTGAGGATGAAGGTGGTTTGCACCACATCGCGCACGCCTTTGCCGCTCAGTTCAAAACTCAAGCCCAGGCCGCCGTCGGTGTAGAGCACGTCGGCCAGATCGCTCAGTTGATTGACCGCCTCCAGGAATTGGGGATTGACGCGCAAACCGCGACCGTGGCGGGGATCGGCCACCCAGCGGTTGCCTTCCTTGCGCAACACGCCGCTCAACTGGCTGTGGAGAAAACGTTCGATGCGCCCCGTGTCGGCGCGGATCATTTGCCCCAGCATCGGCAACGAAGCATCGCTGGCCGTCGCGGCGAAGGGATAACGCCCGGTAAAGGCCGCGTTCCAATGCTCGACGATCGAACGCCGCCATTGGCTGTTGAGGCCCGCCGCCGACGGTTGCAGCACTCGCTGCCAGGCCTGTTCCAGCGGTTGCACGAACAGCGTTTCGCCCACGCCGCCCCATTGCGCACCGAGGCTGGCGGCCATCAGACGGCCATAGGACTGGGTATCGGTGAGGTCGATGCCCCGGCCCTGGAACACCGTCTGCGCCAGGGCCTGGGTCATTTCCATGGGGTCGCTGGCCGTGTTGATCTGTTGCAGTTTCAGGCGCACGCGGGTCACTTGGGTGAGGTAGGCCTGGAGGCTCAAATGGTCAGCGCCACCCTTGCCCAGCAAGGCCAACAACGGGCCGAACGTCGGATCCAGCGGGCCGCTCGGCAGGTCGGCCAGCGGGTCTATGGGCGGGGCCTTGTCCGGGCCGATGAGCTTGTGCGCGGACCTCATCAGCGAGTCGCCCAGGGCCGGGACGCGGGTGCCCGCTTGCCCTTGATAGGCCAGGGTATTGATCAACGCGAGCAACGGCGATTGGCGCACGTCGCTCATCAGCGTCAACTGGTCGATGACCTGTTCCAGGCTTTTGGGTTGATTGCCCCGCAGGCTGTTGAGAAACACCAGCCAGGCGCCCGCGTAGTCCTTGAAATAACGTTCGGTCAGGCGCGCCTTGAGCTCGCCGGGCGTCAAGCGCACATCGATGTCACCGGGGCGATCACTGAGCACCCAATCGATTTCTTCGCGGCGCGCCTGGGTGATGTCATCGATGGCCTGGCGCACCTGGCCCTCCCAGGCCTGGCGCGTGAACACTCCCGGCACGCTGGCCTTGCTGGAAAACAACCCAGCGGCTTTGGTGTCGCCCACCATCTGTTGCAGGCCCAGGGCTGGATAGTGCTGGGTGGCGTCGTCCAGCACCCGTTGATACAGGCTGGCCTCGGCGTTGCGTTGGCCCAATTGGTCGAGCAGCACCTGGCGCACCTGCGCCACCAACCGCGGGTCGGCCTCGATGCGCCAGTCCGGGTGCGCGGCCAGTTGCTCGGCGTAGAACTGCCACAGGTTCGGTGCGAGGGTCTGCCAGAGCCCTGACGAAATTCCGTCACGCGTGGGTTCGGCGTGGCCCAGGGTCTTGACCAACAAGGGCGCCTCGGCTTTGTCCGGGCGCGCCATCATCAGGTAAGCCTTGAGCTGATCGTAGGCCATACGCGTGCGCTCAACGCGCTCGGGGCTGCCCGGCGCCAGCTTGACCAGCGCCTCCAGTTGCCCGCGCAACCTCGCCGCCGCCGGGTCGCGCACCAGGCGGTTATTGGCCTCGACATACCGGGGCCACAACAGTTCGAGCAAGGTTTCATTGCGGTTCAAGCCAAAGCGCTGGTACCACGGCGCACCGGACACGACACGGTGATCCAGGCGAGCCAGCACATGGACGAGCGCTTCGAGCGCCAACAGTTGCTCCTCTTGGGTGGATGACTGTTGCAACGCCGTCGACAAGGCCTGCGCCTCGACGATCTGCGCCCGATTGCTCACAAAGGACAGCGCCATCCCCGCGCCCCACACCAGCGCCAGGCCCATGAACAGCCCATAGACGACTCGCGGCGCGCCCCACCCCAACCGCGCGCCGACGGCCTTGTCGCGCTGCACGCCGTGCCACGCCGGGTCCGGCCACCAGAAATGCTCGCCGTCAGCGCTTTGCGTCACGCGCAGTGGCAGGCTGAACCACAACCCTCGCAGCATCACCCCCGGGTTGAACCCACTCAACGACGGCGCCAGCGCCTGCCGCCAACGGGCAATGCCCTCGGCCTGCAAATCTCGGGACAGGCGCAGCAGGAAATCGTGGTGCATCCGCTTCTTGATCTTCATCTGGGCAAAGCCCTGGCAACGCAACGGCTCGACCAGATCCTCCAGGCACGCCTCCAACAGCGACGGCGTCACCTTGGCCGGCAACAGACAACCCACCGGCTGGCTCTCGCGCCCGTCCTGGGACCAGCCGCTCTCGCACACCTGCCACAAGTGCAACGGCAACCGTCGGCGTAGCCGCCGAGCCAGCCCCTGCAAGTGCCGCATGCCCTTGGCCAGCGTCACCGCATCGGTGCTTTGCGGTTTGTCCAGCGCCCAGACCACCCCATCCAGCGCCCGCCAACGGCGTAGGGTGAGCCATGGGTTCAACAGTGGGGTTTGCAATTCTTCCTGGACGCTGCCGCCCCATAGCAGCACGGTGCGTTCGCCTTCGAGCCATTTCTTTTTCGCCAGCTCCGGGGCGATGGCGGCGATCTGGGTGGGCTCGCCGACGATGAGCAGCAGACGGACCTTGTGGCGCCAGAGGGGGCCGTATTGGAAGCGGAGGTTTTCGCGTAGCCTGGCCAGCTTCTCTTCGTCGTCTTTCAAATCCGGCTGTGGATTCAATCGGGACGCAGCGACGCTGCCAATGCCTCCCGGCGTGGACCGCTGCGCCTGGCGTACCGTCAAACGATCCCAGGCCAATAAAATCATCGGGCAGAACCAAAAGAGCGCAACCCATGTCCCCAGCCCCCACAACATCAATTGCTGGAACGCGACTGGCGGCAATTCCAGGTGATGGCCCGCCAAGCGATACAGCAGGCAACCGAGCAGCACCATGAATGTCATGACCAGCAGGTAGCCTGACCCCAACCCTATCAATGAGCCCTTGGGCTCGCCGTTATCCCTTGCCATGAGGTTTTGCCACTCCAATTGCCAATCGTTTGTCCGCATCCTGGCTCAGCCAGCCACAGGGCTGTCCGGCCTCCTTTGCATGCAACAACGCCAACGACATGCCGATAAACGGCGCCAGATGCGCCAATTCACCCCAGTGCGCTTCCAATTGATGCTCGATCGCCGACCAGCCGCCGGCCATGAAGGCTTGCTGGCTGGCCTGGTCCATGGCCAGACAGGTCGGAGGGGCTTGCAGCCCGGCATAACGCTGCATCTGTGCGCTGAGCTCAGCGGGGGGGTCGTCAGTCTCGCCCGACAGGTATTCACCACGATGCAACAGCTGCCGCCCTTGACGACTCACCACCCACAAAAAACCACCTTCGCCAGGTGGCGTTGCTGCTTCGGCGCCCTGCACCGAAACCACCCCGGCGCACAGCAGCCAGTCCTCGGCGTGACGGCATTCTTGATTGAATATGTCGATCAGTTCGTCCAGGTCCGCCAGGTCTTGCAACGGCAAGCACACCTTTGGCAGCTCGGTGCCGTGGCTGCCCAGCACCTTCTCGAAGGCAGCCAGTTCGATTTCGTCGCCCGCCCAGACAATCGCCCGCAACCTCGGCCACCGCTCCAATATTCCGGTTTGCTCAAAAACCAACCGAGCCAGGTGTTGCGCCAGCGCCGGAGCACGCTCGGCGGACTGGCTGAGTATCACCGGGCAATTCAATGACGGCACCGCAGCCTTGGATCGCGCCATGGGCGTCGGCAGCGGCGTGTCGTTCATCAGGCCCCGATAGTGGATTTGATCATCACCGGCCGGCCCCAACACCAGCACCTCTTCCACCGGCAACCCCAGGCTTCGCCAGCGCCACCAGCGCTGTGTATCGTCGTCTTGGGTGCGGCGAAATACGTCGCGCCTGAACAAGCCGATCTGCCATGGCAACACCCGCAACGACAACGCCAGCGCCCAGCTCAAGGGCAACACAGCGCTCCACAACCACAATGCCAGGCGTGGCTGATCTTCGGGCCAGAACGGCACCAGGATTGCCAGCTGGACAATCCACAGTAGCGGCAACGCCAGCCACCAGCGGCCCCAGCGCGGTTCCCTTGGCTGGGCGAACGGCGGGTAACGCGGCGGGCGATTCATGGCTTCACCGATATAAACGACAGCGCCAAGGAGCTGACCAACGTACAACCGCAATCGCAGCGGTACCCGTCCAAGGCCAACAACTGCCCGTTGAAGCTGAACCCTCCCGCGCCTTGGGCGATGCGATTCTCGCCGTGCTTTTCGCAGCGGACCTTGTCCCCCACGCAGGACAGCGGCCGGCCGATCGCCAGGAAACGACCTTCGAGCACTTTGCCGCCGAAGGGGTGTAGAGAGTCGCCTAGGCGGATCACGGGCATCATGGCGCCACCTCCCCATCAAACTCCACCAGCACGCCGGCGAGCCGCAGCATCTCGTCGGTCCGATCGAGGCGCTGCAGATAGTCGTCCTGGGCGATCTGTTTCTTCTGCTCGATAACCACTTCGCCGATATGGCGCGTCGGCTGCAAAATCTTTTCCGCCCCCGGCAGAAACGGCACCACCGCCCCGCTGACCTGTTCGATCACCTGATAACCAATGGTCGCCGCGCCCATACCGGCCGCCACGCCACCCACCCCGCCCAGCGTGCCGCTGCGCTTGATGCCATACACCGTGGCGCCCGCCAGCACCGCCACCCCCAGCATCCGCCCGGCCACCACCACCGGAGACAGGTCACGACTGTTCTCATTGCCGAAATAGGTCATGCGATAAAAGAAGTAGCCGGCCCATAGCTCACGGGATGCCAACTTGTCGTGCATGAACCAGGCCCGTGAATCGTGGATGTGGTCATCGAACAACGCCACCAGCAGCGCCAGGCCAGGGTCCCGGCTGGGCCTGCCGAACCTGTCATCGAACAGTTGCTCGTAACGCAGCTCGCCCGCCGCCTTGATGCTGGCGTGGTCGCGCACCTCATCGTTCTCGTTGAGCAGATAGATCGTGTCGCGCATGACCACGTCCAGGACCGTACCGTACTTGCTGGTTTGTTTGCGTTCGATATCCAGATAGTCGTGCTTGAACTCAGTGGCGGCCTGGCTCAGTTGGGTCTGGTCGATCTGCGGTTCGTAGATCGGCGGGCCGGGATGATTCATCGCCGCCACGGGTTCTTTCTGGCGGTTCTTCAGCACGGTCCGTTTCTGGTCTTCATACTCGCTACGCTGTTGGTCCGTATCGTAGGCCGTGGCTTCCTGGGCCTCGGTGAAGAAAGGTTGATGCTTGTAGCTGTCGTCGTATCGATAGTGATCTTCAACCTGCTCGCGGTCATTGGCATAGCGGCCGATGCGCCAGCCGGTGATCCAGCCCAGTTGCTCGGCCAGGGTGTCTTCGACGGTGGTCGTGAGCAGCAAGGGGTGGTAGCCGTCAGTGGAAATGCTGCCCTGGTCCTCGGGCGAGGTCGTTTGCAGGGTCTGGTGGTGCCAGGCGTTGAAGCGTTTGATGACTTGCTGATTGACCACAAACTCTCCCACTGTTTGTGGCCCCATCTCACGCCATGATTTTTGTGTCTCAAGGTTCTTCGGCAATGCCGCTTCCGGCACCTGTAACGGAGCTCCGGCGGCAAATGCTGCTGCGTACAGATCGTGCAAAACGATCTGCGACACTAGCTCATCCGTACCGCCACGCGCCTTGCCCTGGTCGTTTTTCGGGTACCCACCGCCCACATCGGAGTGCACGCCGGGGTACACCACTTCATAGGTATTGGATGGGTAATTGCCATCCTCGTTACGAACCGAGTCCAGTGGGAAACAGGCACGTTGTTCGAAGGCCGCCACAAAGTGCCGGCAGCATTTGACGAAATCGGGAAATGTCTTCGCGTCCGGCAAGAGCTGGGTGTCATCGGCCCAGTCCATGTGCCCGGCAAAAAACGGCGTGACATGGGCGATACCCACCGACGCCACGGTATCCAGCAGGCCGAGGAACTCGATGCTCACCGGCAGGCCCAGTAAACTCTGTTCCGGTTTCTCGGCCTCATCCGGCGTGTCGAACAGCTGGCTCAGCCAGCTCACGAAAGTGCGCGCTTGCGCCGCGCCGCGGGAAAATCCATAGACGAAGAGCTTGACGCCCAGGACTTCAGGCCTGGCTTGACGGACATGGGTTTTCAGGGGTTCCAGCAGGCCCTGCATGACTTGGCGCCGCCGACCAGCGCCGAAGATGCTCATCATAGGAGCTATGTACGTGTCCATGGACTCAACGGCTTTTGCTCGACGATCTTGGGACAATGGCTTTTTGATCAGGGCTGTATGCAAGGCATCAGCCAAAGAAACAAGGGCCCAATTGATACGGTTTTCGCCACCTGTGGCGAACTTCAACCCCTCCTCGCTGTAATCCAGCTCGCCGATTTCTGGAAAAGGGGTTCCGACTCCGGGCATGTAGTAGGAAAAATAGCCACGTTCTTTTGCCGGCGTACCTCTGAGCGACGCATGGAACAGCTTCGCAATATTACTGGGATGCTCTTTCTTCGTATCGTTGTCCTCGTTATTGTTGGTCCCATCAAAAAACAAACTGATGTGCAAACTGTAGCAGCACGCGGAGTGCCGCTTTTGCCCTCGGGCATTGGTCGTTCGACGAAAAGCATTTTTCTCTGCAGTTTGTTTAATGTAGTTCTCGGTCACCTTTCGCATCTCTACGGGCAGACGTCCCCCGACGGGAAAAATCGGCGGCGCCCAAGCCTTAGCCTTCGAGTTATTGACTTTTACTTCGGGCATGTGGAGGGCTCCTTTATTTCCAACAGTTCTTTAATAGGGTAATTGGGTTGACCGTATACCGCACACGCGGTAGTAACCTTGAGTCGATTACAAGTCAGGAAATGCACTTTCAGATCACAGGACTCCGTCCCCAGCCATTCCGGAATTTCTACCGTAGCGCTATGCCGCCGGTAGTTAGCCGAATGCTTGGCATATGCTTCGCGAAACTCAATTGAGGTGACCGAAGGTAATTTTGCGTGTCGATTAGGATCCACCTCCCATTCAATATAAGCCTTCAACCCTGGACGCCATTTGGTCGGCATAATGATGCAACATGAACTGCCTCCTCCCCCGTCCGCCCTATATCCGTTAACCGATAACCAATTGATCGCATTCAACGTATGATTAACGGCTTCTATATTCCCTCCCGCCATCTCGTTGTCCGCTGAAGAACACCCATGTAGCATCAATCCCAGCGAGGCATAGAGCCCCTGCGACGCCCACCTTCTAAGCACCGACAACGGCAGCACTTTGTAAGCCCTCGAATTAGTTTTTATTTCGGGCATACGGCAGGCCCCTTCATTTCAAGCGGTTCTTTAATAGGATAATTGGGTTGACCGTATACCGCACACGCGGTAGTAACCTTGATTTGATTACAAGTCAGGAAATGGACTTTCAGATCGCAAGACTCCGTTCCTGGCCATTCCGGGATTTCTAACGTTGCGCTATGCCGTTGATAATTAATCTTGTGCTTTACCATAAAAACTCGAAATTCGTCGGTTCCTAAAGGCGGTGCATCCGCAAAAGGATCAGGATCCACCTCCCATTCAATATAAGCCCTCAAGCCTGAACGCCATTTGGTCGGCATAATGATGCAACACGAACTGCCTCCTCCCCCGTCCGCCCTATATCCGTTAACCGACAACCAATTGATCGCATTCAACGTATGGTTAACGGCTTCTATATTCCCTCCCGCCATCTCGTTGTCCGGTGAAGAACACCCATGCAGCATCAATCCCAGCGAGGCATAGAGCCCCTGCGACGCCCACCTTCTGAGCACCAACAACGGCCGCACTCTGTATGCCCTCGAATTAGTTTCTATTTCGGGCATACGGCAGGCTCCTCCATCTGTTTTTTTTCTTTGATGGGATAGTTCGGCTGACCGTACACCGCACACGCGGTAGTGACCTTGATTTGATTGCAAGTCAGGAAATGCACTTTCAAATCACAGGATTCCGTTCCTGGCCACTCCGGAATTTCCGCCGCTGCGCTATGCCGTTGATAATTAACTTTGTGCTCAACCATAAAAACTCGAAACTCATCGGTCCCTAAAGGCGGTGCATTTGCAAAAGGATTAGGATCCACCTCCCATTCAATATAAGCCATCAAGCCCGGGCGCCATTTGATCGGCATAACAATGCAGCATGAACTGCCTCCTCCTCCATGAGCCCTGTAACCGTTGACGGAAAACCAATTAATCGCGCCCAAGGTGTGATTGACGGCAGCCAAGTTCCCTCCCGCCATCTTGTTGTCAGGTGAAGAACACCCATGCAACATCAACCCCAGCAAGGCACAAGAACCTCGCACTATCGATTTGCGGAACATCAACTGCCTCATGGAAAAGTCCTTTTTATCAACTTCCTAAATCACGCAAAAAACCGCTTCGTCCGGAATCTTTTTTTTGCATGCGATCCGTTATGCAGCAATAGCCACCGCGACCATTGCCGGTCCTCCTTGGAACTAAAAAGCGCAGTTGCGCACATACTCGCTGAGATCGTTGAAGTAATTCTCTTTGCCTGCCTTTACGACCAGCCGATATAACAACGCGAAACGCTGCTCCTGGCTTTCCTCAAGCTGATCAAATTGGCCGCTATCAAAAAGCTGCTGCGCATCGGAGATGCATCCGATCAGGTCGCATTGCTCATCACTCAGTTCGACGGTGGGCGGTATGTCGATGCGCCCCCGTGTCTGGCTGGCGCCCCGTCGCCATTGCGGCTGGCCGTCCCGATCCAGCCAGCTCCAGTAACTGACAGGGAGCAGGAACTGGAGGCGCTGTTGGTCGCTCAAGATGGAGGAGATCAACAGAGGGAAGATTCGCGGGTCGTAGTACCGCAACAAGCCTGGCTGCCCACCCCAGTTCATTTGGGACAAGGTTTGCAGGGCCAGGCTGAGCGCGTCGAAGGGCAACGGTGAGATCGCGACCAATAGCCGGGCATCGGCTGCACAGTGAGTCATGAGTTCTTCCAGCCAGGCTCGATGTTGCCAATGCGCCAGATCCAGCCGCATCAACAGCGGCGCTTGCTCCAGCAGGTTTTCCTCCGGTGTGCCGGTAAACAACGAATGCCATGCTATCTCTGGCGTTATTTGTTTCAGGGCCGGGATAGCGCAGCTGTCCCAGTCGGACTGGTCCAGCAAAAGGTCCACTCGCTGTATGTCCGCAGTCACGCAGACGTGTTCTATCTGCTGTTGCCATTCGCTTGGCGCTGCCATGTATGTATTCCTTATTTCAGCTTTCACGCGGAAGAATTCCCACGGCGTTTTCGCGGGCCATCTCCAGGCATTCCTTGCACACCGATTGCGGCAAATCCGCCAGTGCAAAAGATTGCCCGGCAGGCAGTTCCCAGACGTGCTGCCCCTTGAGGTTCAGCTTGCCGGGGCTATGGATATCGATTGCGCCGGTCGGGGTAATCCGAATGAACCCACCCCCACACGCCAGGGTGAGGCCATTCTTCGCCGTCACCTGCACATGCCCCTGCACCGACTGCACGGTGATGTCCTGCTGGGCTTTCATGCCCAGCCCATCGCCGTGGGATTCGATGTCCAGGGGTCCTTTGCCGGAGACCAGGCGCAGGCCTTCCTGTTGGGCCAGCAGCGAGATGCCCTGGTTGGCGTGGGCCGACAGCCGCTTGGCGGCGGCGAGGTTGATTTCGTTGTGGCTTTGCAGGTACAGCGCGTCGCCGCTCTTGAGCAGCAGGCTGGCCGGGGTGACGGCGCCGATGCCCTGGGGGGCGCTGAGCAGGATGGCGGCAGCCGAAAGGTCTTTTGCGTCGGCCTGGAGTTGTTCCAAGCCGCGCAGGTCGGGTTTGCGGCTGTGGTGGGCCTGGGCGATGTCCTGCCATTCGGCCATCTGCTGTCTGGCACCTTCGACCTGGGCGGTGGCCGGGTTCATGGTGAGGACGTCGCCCTTGGCCTGGGTTTGCTCATCAGCACTGATAAACACCCCCTTGCCCGCACGAAGGGCGCCATGTCCATCGGTGCGCAACTCAAACCCTTCCCCCCGCTTCGTCTGCTCGGCATCCACCAGATGCCCCAGGTTCAACTGGCTCTTGCCGCTGTGCTCGGTGCTGAGCTTGATGTGCTCCTGCCCGCGGGTGTCGTCCATGCGCAGTTTGTTGTTGCTCGGGGTGCGCAGCACGTTGCGGCGCTCGTTGCGGGCGGTGACGGGGTCCGGGTGCCGGTCGTCGTGCAGGGCGTGGGCGATGTAGGGGCGGTCGGGGTCGCCGTGCTCGAAGGCCACCGCCACTTCGGTGCCGGCCTGCAGCGGGAAATGCAGGCCGTGGGTGTCGCCGCCGTAGGGTCGGGCCAGGCGCAGCCAGGCGCTTTCGCGGCCGGCTTGCCAGGTGTCGCGGTCGAACAGGAAGCGCACCTTGTAGCGGCCCTCGAAGTCGAGGTCAGCGTACGGCGGGTTGACTTCCGGGTGACTGACGCGGGCGGGAATGGTGCCGCTGATGCGCGGCTTGGGCGGCAGCGGTGGGCGAAAGCACACGGTTTCCGAGTAAGGAATCGCTTGGAAGGTGGCGATGAAGCTGCGGTCCCGGGCCGCTTCGGTGCGCAGGCTGACGATCACCGCGCCAAACTCGAAGGCCTGGGGCGCGCCGCCGGTGATTTCGAGCATCTGGGCCGGGGCCAGGGTGGCGCTGCTGGTGGTGCCGCTGAGGCGGGTCTGGTCGTTGAGGTAGAGTTCATGGCGCAGGCGCGCGTAGAAAAAACCACTTTCGCTTTGCAGGTCCTCGTCCAGGGCGTAGCGCTCGCCCAGCACCGTGTAGGGTTCGCCGTAGTGATAGGCCTCGCCGTAGGTGCCCTTTGCGCGGCGGGTATGGTCGACCTCGCCGTCGAGGAACGCGTAGGCCTCGCGATGGTGGTAGGCGCGAAAGTTGATGTTTTTTTCCACCACCTGGTGGGCGGTTTGCAGGTGCCAGACCGCGTCCTGCTCGCTGGCGCACAAGCCGGACGGCGGGCGACACGGCAACTTGACGCCGCGCTGGTAGTGCCGCTGATCGTCGTGAAACTCCACCACGTCGATGCTCAGGCGGTCATCGCTGACGACCCGGTACCAGATGCCGACATCAGCCAGCAGGCGCTCGATGAAGGCCAGGTCGCTTTCGTCGTATTGCATGACCTGTTCACGCCGGGGGTAGTCGCGCACTACATTGAAATAGAAATGCTGGCCCCGGAAATCATGGCGCGTGCGCAGGATGTGTTCGACGATCTGCGGCACCGACTGGTGCTGGTAGATCCGAAACTGCTTGCCCCGCGCCAGCAGCGCGAAACGCGGTTGCAACGTGATTTCGTAGCGGGCTTCGTCGTTGGAGCCGGACAGGCGCTTGAACGCCGTGATCGCGCCATTGAACGTGCGCAGCGGCTTGATCTCCGGCGGCGCGAAGCCCTTGGGCGTCGGCGGTGGCGGCAGCGGGTAAAGACTGAAGTAAGCATCCCGGTTGAGCAGGTCGGTGACCACCAGGTCGCGCTCGGTGCAGGTGAATTCGATGCGGTAGTGGTAGGGCCGGCTCAGGTGCTCCTCGCCGGTGAAGGCCAGGACGTCGAGATGGGCTGTGAGGTCGCAGACGCTCAGGGTGTGGCGGCTGTGGTCGAAGAAGGTGG
>NZ_JBKKRK010000034.1:0-11065 GCF_048847255.1 Pseudomonas algeriensis
TGCTTCAGCGGCTCACCGGCCAGGTTGATGATGCGCACGCTCTTAGGAATTTCCCCACTGCGCTGCAACGCGGCGATGGCCGAGGGCACGGTGTTGATCAGGCGCACCTGGTCGCGGGCCGGCAGGTGCGGCAGTTCCAGGGCATTGCGGGCGATGATCAGCGAACCGCCGTTGGCCAGGGTCACGAACAGCTCCCACACCGACAGGTCGAAACACACCGAGGTCGAGGCCAGCACGCCTTGGATGTCGTCGCGGCTGTAGACGGTTTTCGACCAGTCGATCAGCGCCAGAACGTTGCGGTGGGCGATGGCCACGCCTTTAGGTTTGCCGGTGGAGCCGGAGGTGTAGATGACGTAGGCGAGGTTGTCCGCTGAAACGTGAGTAACCGGTGCGCTCAATGGATAACGTGAAAGGTCGAGTTGATCGAGGATCAATACTCGGGTTCCGGCCGGCGCCGTCAAAGCCACAGCCTGCTCGGTCAACAGCACCTTCGCCCGACTGTCGTCGAGCATGTAGGCCACGCGTTCGGCCGGGTAATCCGGGTCAAGCGGCACATACGCGCCGCCAGCCTTGAGCACCGCCAGCAAGGCGATCAGCAGTTGCTCGCAGCGCGGCATCGCCACACCCACGCGCACTTCCGGGCCGACGCCCAGCTCGATCAGTTTATGGGCCAGACGATTGGCGCGGCCGTCGAGTTCGCTGTAGCTCAGGCGAATATCATTGAACGTCACCGCCAAGGCGTCCGGGGTGTTATCCGCTTGGCGGGCAATCAATTGATGGATGCATAGGTCTTGCTCGAACGGCGCATCCACCGGATTCCAGTCATGGGTCAGGCGCTGGTGTTCATCGAATTCCAGCATCGACAGTTCACCCAAGCACAGCTTGCCATTAGCCGTCATCTGTCCGAGCAACTGAGCCAGATGCGCCGCCAATCGCTCCACGGTAGCCGCCGAGAAACTCGCCCGCTGATAACTCATATGCACCGACAACTGCCGCTCCAGCCCCACCAACAGCGTCAACGGATAGTTGGTCTGCTCCTGAGTGGTCGGCGAACCAAAACGCAAACCGTCCGGTGCGCCCTGCTCCAGGGCCTCGGCGATCGGGTAGTTCTCGAACACCAACAAACTGTCGAACAACGCGTCGCCGCCCTGCCCGGCCCAGCGTTGGATGTCCAGCAACGCGGTGTGCTCGAACTCGCGCAAGGCGAGGTTCTGCGCTTGCACCGCTTGCAGCCAGCTGTCCAAGGACTGCTCGGCCCGAGGGCTGGCGATCACCGGCAAGGTGTTGATGAACAAACCGATCTGCTGCTCGATGCCAGGCAGGTCCGCTGGGCGACCGGCCACCGTCGCACCGAAGACAACCGTTTCTCGACCGGTGTAGCGCTGCAACAGCAGCAACCAGGCGGCCTGCACCAGCGTGTTGACCGTGACCTTCGAAGATCTGGCAAAGGCTTCCAGGCGACGGGTCAGGGCTTCGTCCAGCACCTGCACATGATCGCCATAACCAACACCAGCGTCCGTCGGTTTGGCCACCGCGTCGGCCAGCCGCGTCGGCGCCTCCAGGCGTTGCAGCAAAGGTTTCCAGAACGCTTCGCTGACCGCCGCGTCCTGGCGTTGCAGCCAGGCGATGTAGTCCCGATAACGACCGCCCGATACGGCAACGGACTGCCCGCTGTAGCGTTGCAGCACTTCGCCGAGCAACTGCGAGTTGCTCCAGCCGTCCATGAGGATGTGATGGCAGGTGTAGATCAGGTGATAACGATCGTCCGCCACGCGCACGACCACCAACCGCAACAACGGCGCCGCGTCCAGGGCAAACCCTTGTTGGCGCTGGGCCGTTGCGAGGTTTTCCAGACAGTGAGCCAGGTCAGCCTGTGCGCGCCCGTCCTCAAGCTGCAACACAACGTCGACGCGCTTGTACACCACCTGCAATGCATGCTTGAAATCGCCGGCCCAGACAAACCCGCTGCGCAGCACGTCATGGGTATCCGTGGCCGCCTGCCAGGCCAGGCGGAAGCGTTCGACGTCCAGCCCTTGGACCTCCACGCGCATCTGGTTGATGTAGTGGCCGGCCTGTTGCTCGTACAGCGTGTGAAACAGCATGCCCTGCTGCATCGGCGATAGCGGATAAAGGTCCTCCACCTCTCGCGCCACCAGCGGCAACGCGTCCAATTGCGCCTGGTTCAGCCCGGCGAGGGGGAAGTCCGACGGCGTGAAGCCGTGGCGTTCGGTCTGGCAACAGTGGTCGATCAGCGCCCGCAATTCCCGAGCGTAATCCTCTGCCAGCGCCTGGATCGTCGCTTCGTCGAACATCTGCGTGCTGAAGCTCCAATCGATGCTCAACTCACCGGCATAGACGCTGCCATTGAGAGTCAACCAGTTATCCAGCGGTGCCAACGGACTTTGCGCCGCGCCCGCCGATTCGCTGGCCGGGACAAACAGCCCATTGGCCGCTTCGTTGAAGCCGCTGTCGAACTGCCCCAAGTAATTGAAGGTGATGCGCGGCACCGGCAGTGCCGCGAGGGCACGACGCGTCGGTTCATCGCCCAGGTAACGCAGCACGCCGAAGCCAAGCCCTTTGTCGGGGATCGCCCGCAGTTGCTCCTTGATCGCCTTGATCGAGCCTCCGGCGGTCGCCGTCGGGGTCAGACGCACGGGGAACAGGCTGGTGAGCCAACCCACGCTGCGGCTCAGGTCCACATCATCGAAGAGGGCCTCGCGGCCATGGCCTTCCAACTGGATCAAGGTCGACGCCTGGGAAGTCCAGCGGCCGATCACCCGGGCCAGCGCCGTCAATAGCAGGTCGTTGACCTGGGTGCGATAGGCCGCCGGGGCTTGCTGCAACAATCGTTGTGTCAGTGCTTTGTCCAGCCGCGTCTGGACTTGCGTCCCATGACACCGACTCAAATCACCGTGGGGGTAGTCGCAAGGCAGGTCGGGGCGAGCGCCGTCCAGTTGCGCCTGCCAGTAAGCGACTTGGCCTTGCAACGCCGCACTGCTGGCATGGGCCTGCAACCGTTGCGCCCAAGTCTGTGCAGACGTGGTCTTGGCCGGTAACGTCGGCATCTGGCCGGCCTGCAATTGGTCGTATGCCTGTTGCAAATCTTCCAGCAGCACCCGCCAGGACACGCCGTCCACCACCAGGTGATGAATCACCAACAACAACCGCTGGCTGCCATCAGCCAGGGTCGCCAGGACACCCCGCAGCAGCGCGCCACTGCCCAGTTCAAGACTGCGCTGGGCGTGTTCGGCCAGGCGTTCGAGGGCCGGCGCGTCGGGAACCTCGGCGGCCCACAACAGCGGCGAGCGTTGCCACAACGCACGTTGATCGGCCAGGGTGTTATGGCGAGCGATCCAGGCGCCATCCTCATGGGTGAAGGCCAAGCGCAACGCATCGTGATGTTCGACCACGGCCTGCAACGCCTGCTCCAGATGCCCGGCGTGCACCGGCCGCACGCCTTTGAGCAGTACCGACTGGTTCCAGTGATGGGGCTCGGCCATGGCCTGCTCGAAAAACAACTGCTGGAACGGCAGCAGCAGCGCCTCGCCTGTCACCGGGCCCTGGTCGATGACCGGCCCGCCGTCTCCCGTTGTCGCCACGCCGGCCAAACCCTGGATGGTCTGGTGCAGGAACAGGTCCTTGGGGCTGAAATGAAGGCCGGCCTGCCGGGCCCGGCTCACCACCTGAATGGAGATGATCGAATCGCCGCCCAGCTCGAAGAAATTGTCGGTCACACCCACGCGCTCGCGTCCAAGCACGCTTTGCCAGATATCGACCAGCGTCTGCTGCTGCGCCGTCATGGCTACGATGTAGGCCTGGGGATGGGCGCTCGGCTCGGCCTTGGGCAGTGCCTTGCGCTCGAGCTTGCCGTTGGGGCTGACCGGCATTTTTTCCAGCCACACCCAGTGTTGCGGCACCATGTAGTCGGGCAAGGATTGGCTCAGATGTTCCCTGAGGCTTGCTTGCAGCGCCTGGCGAACGGCGCCATCGGCGGCGAGCAGCTCGGCGCGCGCCGGCACCAGATAAGCCACCAGCAGCGTGCCGTCCTGGGCCAGGACCACGGTTTCGCGCACGGCATCGTGTTCGGCCAGGCGCGCTTCGATTTCACCCAACTCGATGCGCAGGCCACGGATCTTCACTTGATGGTCGATCCGCCCGGCGTATTCGATCACGCCGTCGGGGCGATAGCGCGCCAGATCGCCGGTCCGATACAAGCGCTGACCATGGCCGAACGGCCCGGTGACGAAGCGCTCGGCGGTCAACGCCGCGCGTCGGTGGTAACCCCGCGCCAGCCCTTTGCCCGCCAGATACAACTCGCCGATCACCCCCACCGGAACCGGCGACAATTCATCGTCGAGGATGTAGGTGCCCAGGTTGGCGATCGGTTGGCCGATGGGCACGCTGTCGCGGCCCTCCTCGACACAGGTCCAGTGAGTGACGTCGATGGCCGCCTCGGTCGGGCCGTAGAGGTTGTACAGGTTGGCGTTCGGCAATTTAGCGAACACCTGCTGCTGGGCATCCACCGGCAGCGCTTCGCCGCTGCAGACGATCCGCTTCAAACCGGTGCATTCGGCCACGCGCGGGTCCTGCATAAACGCCTGGAGCATCGACGGCACGAAGTGCAGCGTGGTGATGCCCTGGGCCGTGATCAAGTCGATCAACTGCGCCGGGTCACGGTGGGCGCCCGGCGCGGCCACCACCAGCGTCGAACCGGTCAGCAGCGGCCAGAAGAACTCCCACACCGACACGTCGAAACTGAACGGTGTCTTTTGCAGCACGCTGTCCGAGGCATCGAGGCCATACGCCTGTTGCATCCAGCACAGCCGGTTGGCCAGGGCGCGATGGCGATTGCCCGCACCCTTGGGCTTGCCGGTGGAGCCGGAGGTGTAGATCACGTAAGCCAGGTTTTCGCCGTGGATTTCGACGCCTGGATTGCCGACGCGGCTGGCATACAAGCCGTCATCGGGCAGGTCCAGCACCAGGCTGCGCAGCCCTACCGGAATCGGTAAGGAATCGATTAAATGTCGCTGAGTCAGCAGCAAGCCGATGCCGCTGTCGTCGAACATGTAGGCCAGGCGATCGTGCGGATATTCGGGGTCCAAGGGCACGTAGGCGCCGCCGGCCTTGAGGATCGCCAACAGCCCCAGCACCATCTCCACGGAACGCTCCACGGCGATGCCCACCAGCACGTCGGGGCCGACGCCCTGGTCGATCAACCGATGGGCCAAACGGTTGGCCCGGGCGTTGAGTTCACGGTAGCTCAGGCGCTGCTCGCCGAAGACCAGCGCAGGCGCGTCCGGGGTCCGGCGCACTTGCTCCTCGATCATGCTTTGCACGCTGCGGTCGAGCGGGTAATGCTGCGCCGTCGCGTTCCAGTCGCTGAGCATGTGCCGGCGCTCGTCCTCATCCAACAGCGCCCACTGCACCACCGGGCGATGCAGGTCGTGCACCAGCTCGCGCAACAGGTTGAGCCAATGCCGGGCCATGCGCTCGATGGTCGCCGGCTCGAACAGATCCGTCGCATAGGTCAGGGCCGCGTGCAAGCCCTGCGGGCCCTCGACCGTGTCCAGGCTCAGGTCGAATTGCGCGGTACGCTGCGTCCAGCCCAGGGGCTCGACGCAAAGGTCCGGCAAGGCATTGGCGAACGCCGAATCGGTTTCGTTGCGGTGGTTGAACATCGCCTGGAACAACGGGCTGTGGCTGAGGTTGCGCTGCGGCTGCAAAGCATCCACCAGTTGCTCGAAAGGCAGGTCCTGGTGCATCTGCGCGGCCAGGGCCGTCTGCTTGAGCTGCTGCAACAGAGCGGCGCCGGTCAGCCCATTGTGAAACTCGCTGCGCAGGACCTGAGTGTTGACGAAGAAACCAATCAGTCGCTCGGTTTCCAGTCGTTGACGGTTGGCGATCGGCACGCCGACGCGGATGTCGGCCTGGCCGCTGTAGCGGTGCAGCAGCGCCTGGAAAGAGCCGAGCAACAGCACGAACAGCGTGACGTTTTCCCGTCGGGCCAGGGCCTTGAGGTTCGCGCTCAAGGCAGCGTCCAGCCTGATCGGCAGGCGTGCGCCGCGCAGGCTTTGCTGCGCCGGGCGCGGACGGTCGGTGGGCAGTTCCAGCAGCGGTTGCTCACCGCCCAGTTGCCCGGACCAATAGGCCAATTGGCGATCCCGCTCACCGGCCGCCATCCATTGCCGCTGCCAGACGGCGTAGTCGGCGTATTGCACCGCCAATGGCGGCAGATGCGCTTGCTGGCCTTGGGCGAACGCCGAATACAGGCTCATCAGGTCATCGACCATCACCTGCAAGGACCAGCCATCGGAGACGATGTGATGCAGCGTCAGCACCAGGATGTGATCCTGCTCATCCACCTCCAGCAGTGCCACGCGCAGCAATGAATCAGTCAACAGATCGAAGGGGCGCTGTGTCTGCTGTTCGACAAAGGCCTGGATCTCATCCTCTTCCAGGCGCTGCTCGACGAAGTCGACCTCACCCTGTTCGCGAATGACTTGGCAGGTGCGGCCATCCTCTTCGACGAATACAGTGCGCAAACTTTCGTGACGCGCCACCAGCGCGGCGAAACTTTCGCGCAGCGCCTCCTTGTCCAGCGTGCCGCGCATCCGCAGGGCCGTGGGGATGTTGTAGGCGGCGCTGTCCGGGTCCATTTTCCACAGGAACCATTGGCGTTCCTGGGCAAACGACAGCGGCAGTGGCGCATCGCGAGGCACCGGCACCATTGCCGGGGCCTGTTCGCCTGGCGTGGCCTCGAAGGCTGCGACAAACGCCTGCAAGGTGCTGTGTTCGAACAGGCTGCGCAGCGGCACCTCGATGCCCAGCACCCGACGGATTCGCGAGACCACTTGGGTCACTAGCAGCGAATGCCCGCCCAATTCGAAGAAGTTGTCCTCCAGGCCCACGCGCTCAAGCTTGAGCACGTCCTGCCAGATCGCCGCGACTTGTTGCTCGACCTCACTGCGAGGCGCCAGGTAGGCCTGTTGCAGATCGCTGGCGTCGGGCGCCGGCAAGGCCTTGCGATCGATCTTGCCATTGGGTGTCAGTGGCAATCGGGCCAGGAACAACAGGTGCGCCGGGACCATGTAGTCCGGCAACTGCGCCTTGAGGGCTGCCTTGAGCGCGACGCGCAACGGCGCATCGGGCTCCGGCACCGCGCCGCTGGCAGGCACGACGTAGCCCACCAGTTGCGCACCGGTCGGGCCTTCGTGGGCGACCACCACGGTTTCGCGCACGCTGTCCTGGGCCAGCAGCGCGGCTTCGATTTCCCCAAGTTCGATGCGCAGGCCGCGGATCTTCACCTGATGGTCGATGCGGCCGAGGTATTCGACCACGCCTTCGGGGCGATAGCGGGTCAGGTCGCCGGTGCGGTACAGCCGTTCGCCGGCGGTGGAAAACGGGTCCGGTACGAAGCGTTCGGCGGTCAGCCCCGGGCGCTGGAAATAACCACGGGCAAGGCCGGCGCCGCCGATCAGCAGCTCGCCCGGCGCGCCGGGCGGATTGAGGGTCAGGTCGCCGCCGACGATGTACAGCGCGGTATTGTCCAGCGGCTGGCCAAGGAACGGCCGGTCGCGCTCGGGGCTCAATGGATGCGCGGCCGACCAGATGGTGGTTTCGGTAGGGCCATAGAGGTTCCAGAGCTTTGGCGAAAGCGCCAGCAGTCGCTGCGCCAGTTCCTGGGGCAAGGCTTCGCCGCCGCACAGGAATGTCCGGCCGGCGAGCACCGATGCCCGCTCATGGTCGAGCAGCATGCGCCAGCTCGACGGCGTGGCTTGCAGCACGCTGATGTCGTGATGCTCGACCAGCGCCAGCACCGCTTGCGGATCCTGATGCACGTTCTGCCCGGTCAGGACGATGCTGGCCCCGGCGCAGAGCGGCCCGTAGATTTCCAGGCCGAAAATATCGAAGGAGAAGGTCGTCAGCGACAACATGCGATCGCTCGCCGCGAGCCCCGGCTGGGCGATCATGCTGGTGATGAAATTGCTCAGCGCACCATGGCGCACCATCACGCCCTTGGGCTTGCCGGTGGAGCCGGAGGTGTAGATGACGTAGGCCAGGTGCTCGCCGGTCGGCGATACGGCCGGGCAGGTTTTCGGAGCCTCTTGCAGCGCGGCGTCCCGCTGATCGAGCAGCAGGGTCCGGAGCGTCGACGGGATCGGCAATCGCGCCTGCAAACGGGCCTGGGTCAGCAGCAACCCGATGCCGCTGTCTTCGATCATGTAGGCCAGGCGATCCTCGGGATACGCCGGGTCCAGCGGTACGTAGGCGCCGCCGGCCTTGAGGATCGCCAGCAGGCCGACAATCATCTCAATGCTGCGCTCCACCGCGATGCCCACCAGCTCCCCGGGGGACACGCCCATATCAATCAAGCGGTGGGCCAGTTGATTGGCGCGGGCGTCCAATTGCCGGTAGCTCAGGGATTGTCCGTCCACGGTCAGTGCCAGTGCGTCGGGGGCCCGCTGAGTTTGTTCGACGATGCGTTGGTGGACGCACACGGCTCCGGCGCCGTGGTCGGCGACGCGCAGCCATTGCTGTTGCGTGAATCGCTGTTGCGCCGGGTCGAGCAGCGGCAGTTCGCCGACCCGCTGGCGGGGTGCATCGACAATGCCTCGCAGCAGGTTTTGCCAATGCGCGGCCAGGCGCTCGATGGTCTGCGGTTCGAAGAGGTCGGTGGCGTAGGTCAGCTCCGCGGCGATGCCCTGCTCGGTTTCGTAGGTACCGAGGGTCAAGTCGAACTGGGCGGTGCGCCCTTCCCACGTCAGGTCCTCGACGCGCAGTTGCGGCAGGTGCGTCTGCCGGCGACCCGTAGCATCGGCGTTCTGGTGGTTGAACATCACCTGGAAGATCGGGCTGTGGCTGAGGCTGCGCTCTGGTTGCAGGGCTTCGATCAGTTGCTCGAACGGCAGGTCCTGATGGGCCTGGGCCGCCATGGCCGCTTGCTTGACCTGGGCGAGCAAGCCATCGAATGGCTGCTGCCCATCGACGTGGGCGTTAAGCACCTGGGTATTGACGAAAAAGCCGATCAGCCCTTCGGTCTCGACCCGGTTGCGGTTCGCCGTCGGCACGCCGACGCGGATCTGCGGCTGGCCGCTGTAGCGGTGCAGCAACGCCTGGAACGAGGCGAGCAAGACCATGAACAGGCTGGCGCCTTCTCGCTGGGCCAGTTGTTTCAGCGAGGCAGCCAGCTCCGGCGCCAGCTTCACGTCCAGCCGCGCGCCACGAAGGCTTTGCACCGGGGGGCGCGGATGATCGAACGGCAGCTCCAACACCGGTTGCTCATCGCCGAGGACCTGGACCCAATAAGCCAACTGGCGTTCACGCTCGCCGGCTTCCAGCCAATGGCGTTGCCAGATGGCATAGTCGGCGTATTGCACCGGCAGTTCCGGCAATGCCAGCGGCTGGCCGCCGGTGTCGGCGGCGTAACAGCGCACCAGTTCATCCACCAGCACGCGCATCGACCAGCCATCGGCGATGATGTGGTGCTGAATCAGCACCAACACATGGTCGTCCTCGGCGATTTTCAACAGCGAAACCCGCAGCAACGGCCCTTGGCGCAAATCGAATGGACGTGCGGTTTCGCCTTCGATGTAAGCCTTGATGCCCGCGTGCTCGCTGGTCGATGAACCGGTGGGCAGCGTCTCGACAGCGATGCTCAGGGGCATCTGCCGATGGATGACCTGCACAGCTTGCTCGCCGTGCTCGGCGAACGTGGTGCGCAGACTTTCGTGACGCTCGACCAGGGCATTGAAGCTGCGTTCCAGCGCCGGCACATCCAATCGACCTCTGAGGCGCAGGGCGCTGGGGATGTGGTAGGCCGAACTGTGCGGCTCCATTTGCCAGAGGAACCACTGACGCTCCTGGGCGTAGGACAGCGGGATATGCTCGAACCCGGAACGCACCTCGGGGATCGGCAGGTTGGCCGGCGAGACGCCCTCTTCCAGCATCTTCTCAAGGTACAGCCTGCGTTTGTCCAGCGGCAGAGTGATAAAGCGCTTGGCGACCCTCAAAGCAACACTCTTGTCCATCAGACTTCCTCCATTTCATCAAGCAGGGCGTCCAGCTTGTTCAGTTTCTCTTCATTGATTGGCCCGTCCGTGCTGTCGAGTCGGGCGATGAAATCCTGCAGGACGGGGTGCTGGAACAGCAGTTGCGGGGTCAGGCTCAACCCCAGTTCGAGGGCCATGCGCGAGACGGCGGTGACCGCCAGCAGCGAGTGGCCGCCCAGCTCGAAGAAGTGATCGTTCAGGCCCACGCGCTCGACGGTGAGCACCTGGGCCCAGATCGCCGCGACTTGCTGTTCCAGTTCGCTGACGGGTGCTTGGTATGCGTTTTGCGATCGCCCGGCCTCGATGCCCGGCAACGCCTTGCGGTCGAGTTTGCCGTTGGGGGTCAACGGCAGGTGATTGAGGAACAGCCAGTGCGCCGGGATCATGTAGTCGGGCAGATGCTCCTTGAGGCGGGCTTTGAGTGGATCGCGCAGGGTGTCGGCATCCGCCGAAGCCACCACATAGGCCACCAACTGCTGCCCGCCCGGCCCTTCCTGGGCCAGCACCGCCACCTCCTTGACCTCGGGCTGTTGCAGCAGTCGCGCCTCGATTTCCCCCAGCTCGATACGGAAGCCGCGGATCTTCACCTGATGGTCGATGCGGCCCTGGTATTCGAGCGCGCCGTCGTCGCGATAACGGCACAGGTCGCCGGTGCGGTACAGGCGTTCGCCGGTGGTGGAGAACGGGTTGGGCACGTATTTTTCGGCGGTCATCGCCGCGCGGCCAAGGTAACCCCGGGTGATGCCCGCGCCGCTCAGGTACAGCTCAGCCGACACGCCCTGGGGGACCGGTTGCAGGTTGGCGTCCAACAGGTAGCTGGCGGTGTGCTTGAGTGGGCGACCGATGTTGGCCGTGCCGCCTTGGGTGCGGCGGGTCCAGGTTGAATAGGTGGTGTCTTCGGAGGGGCCATAAAGATCATAGACATGCTCAATTCCTTGTGGGAGCGAGCTTGCTCGCGATAGCGGCGGGTCAATCAATGATGGGCTGACTGATAGGACGCCATCGCGAGCAAGCTC
>NZ_JBKKRK010000035.1:0-5537 GCF_048847255.1 Pseudomonas algeriensis
CTGAGTTCGGGATGGGATCAGGTGGTTCCAATGCTCTATGGTCGTCAAGAAATTCGGTAGCCAGCGCGTGCCTTACGGTCACGTTCCAGCGAATGGGTATGTGATAGCGTGTTGCTTTGTGAGTATCTCGAACTTTCGGTTCGTTTCGTCTTCACAACACCGCAATCTGGCCTCTTTCGAGTCTACAAATTGCTTGGGTGTTATATGGTCAAGCCTCACGGGCAATTAGTACAGGTTAGCTCAACGCCTCACAGCGCTTACACACCCTGCCTATCAACGTCGTAGTCTTCGACGGCCCTTCAGGGAGCTCAAGGCTCCAGTGAGATCTCATCTTGAGGCAAGTTTCCCGCTTAGATGCTTTCAGCGGTTATCTTTTCCGAACATAGCTACCCGGCAATGCCACTGGCGTGACAACCGGAACACCAGAGGTTCGTCCACTCCGGTCCTCTCGTACTAGGAGCAGCCCCTCTCAAATCTCAAACGTCCACGGCAGATAGGGACCGAACTGTCTCACGACGTTCTAAACCCAGCTCGCGTACCACTTTAAATGGCGAACAGCCATACCCTTGGGACCGGCTTCAGCCCCAGGATGTGATGAGCCGACATCGAGGTGCCAAACACCGCCGTCGATATGAACTCTTGGGCGGTATCAGCCTGTTATCCCCGGAGTACCTTTTATCCGTTGAGCGATGGCCCTTCCATACAGAACCACCGGATCACTAAGACCTACTTTCGTACCTGCTCGACGTGTCTGTCTCGCAGTCAAGCGCGCTTTTGCCTTTATACTCTACGACCGATTTCCGACCGGTCTGAGCGCACCTTCGTACTCCTCCGTTACTCTTTAGGAGGAGACCGCCCCAGTCAAACTACCCACCATACACTGTCCTCGATCCGGATAACGGACCTGAGTTAGAACCTCAAAGTTGCCAGGGTGGTATTTCAAGGATGGCTCCACGCAGACTGGCGTCCACGCTTCAAAGCCTCCCACCTATCCTACACAAGCAAATTCAAAGTCCAGTGCAAAGCTATAGTAAAGGTTCACGGGGTCTTTCCGTCTAGCCGCGGATACACTGCATCTTCACAGCGATTTCAATTTCACTGAGTCTCGGGTGGAGACAGCGCCGCCATCGTTACGCCATTCGTGCAGGTCGGAACTTACCCGACAAGGAATTTCGCTACCTTAGGACCGTTATAGTTACGGCCGCCGTTTACCGGGGCTTCGATCAAGAGCTTCGCGTTAGCTAACCCCATCAATTAACCTTCCGGCACCGGGCAGGCGTCACACCCTATACGTCCACTTTCGTGTTTGCAGAGTGCTGTGTTTTTAATAAACAGTCGCAGCGGCCTGGTATCTTCGACCGGCGTGGGCTTACGCAGCAAGTGCTTCACCCTCACCGGCGCACCTTCTCCCGAAGTTACGGTGCCATTTTGCCTAGTTCCTTCACCCGAGTTCTCTCAAGCGCCTTGGTATTCTCTACCCAACCACCTGTGTCGGTTTGGGGTACGGTTCCTGGTTACCTGAAGCTTAGAAGCTTTTCTTGGAAGCATGGCATCAACCACTTCGTCACCCAAAGGGTAACTCGTCATCAGCTCTCGGCCTTGAGATCCCGGATTTACCTAAGATCTCAGCCTACCACCTTAAACTTGGACAACCAACGCCAAGCTGGCCTAGCCTTCTCCGTCCCTCCATCGCAATAACCAGAAGTACAGGAATATTAACCTGTTTTCCATCGACTACGCTTTTCAGCCTCGCCTTAGGGACCGACTAACCCTGCGTCGATTAACGTTGCGCAGGAAACCTTGGTCTTTCGGCGTGGGTGTTTTTCACACCCATTGTCGTTACTCATGTCAGCATTCGCACTTCTGATACCTCCAGCAAGCTTCTCAACTCACCTTCACAGGCTTACAGAACGCTCCTCTACCGCATCACTTACGTGATACCCGTAGCTTCGGTGTATGGTTTGAGCCCCGTTACATCTTCCGCGCAGGCCGACTCGACTAGTGAGCTATTACGCTTTCTTTAAAGGGTGGCTGCTTCTAAGCCAACCTCCTAGCTGTCTAAGCCTTCCCACATCGTTTCCCACTTAACCATAACTTTGGGACCTTAGCTGACGGTCTGGGTTGTTTCCCTTTTCACGACGGACGTTAGCACCCGCCGTGTGTCTCCCATGCTCGGCACTTGTAGGTATTCGGAGTTTGCATCGGTTTGGTAAGTCGGGATGACCCCCTAGCCGAAACAGTGCTCTACCCCCTACAGTGATACATGAGGCGCTACCTAAATAGCTTTCGAGGAGAACCAGCTATCTCCGAGCTTGATTAGCCTTTCACTCCGATCCACAGGTCATCCGCTAACTTTTCAACGGTAGTCGGTTCGGTCCTCCAGTCAGTGTTACCTAACCTTCAACCTGCCCATGGATAGATCGCCCGGTTTCGGGTCTATTCCCAGCGACTAGACGCCCTATTAAGACTCGCTTTCGCTACGCCTCCCCTATTCGGTTAAGCTCGCCACTGAAAATAAGTCGCTGACCCATTATACAAAAGGTACGCAGTCACCCAACAAAGTGGGCTCCCACTGCTTGTACGCATACGGTTTCAGGATCTATTTCACTCCCCTCTCCGGGGTTCTTTTCGCCTTTCCCTCACGGTACTAGTTCACTATCGGTCAGTCAGTAGTATTTAGCCTTGGAGGATGGTCCCCCCATATTCAGACAAAGTTTCTCGTGCTCCGTCCTACTCGATTTCACTTCTAAGATCCTTTCGCGTACAGGGCTATCACCCACTATGGCCGCACTTTCCAGAGCGTTCCGCTAAAATCAAAGAAGCTTAAGGGCTAGTCCCCGTTCGCTCGCCACTACTAAGGGAATCTCGGTTGATTTCTTTTCCTCAGGGTACTTAGATGTTTCAGTTCCCCTGGTTCGCTTCTTGCACCTATGTATTCAGTACAAGATAACCATCTTATGATGGCTGGGTTCCCCCATTCAGACATCTCCGGATCACAGTCTGTTTGCCGACTCCCCGAAGCTTTTCGCAGGCTACCACGTCTTTCATCGCCTCTGACTGCCAAGGCATCCACCGTATGCGCTTCTTCACTTGACCATATAACCCCAAGCAATCTGGTTATACTGTGAAGACGACATTCGCCGAAAATTCGATCTGGCTCTAAGAGCCACTCACAAATTTTACCTTAGCCTGATCCGTTACCAGTGAAAGTAACGTTCAGTCTATCTTTCTATCACATACCCAAATTTTTAAAGAACGATCTAATCAAAAGACTAGAAATCAACATTCATCACCCAGCGGATGGAATGCTCATTTCTAAGCTTTAAACGTTGGAACCAATCTGTAATGGTGGAGCCAAGCGGGATCGAACCGCTGACCTCCTGCGTGCAAGGCAGGCGCTCTCCCAGCTGAGCTATGGCCCCGTATCGCTACAGGGTACACCATGAAATTGGTGGGTCTGGGCAGATTCGAACTGCCGACCTCACCCTTATCAGGGGTGCGCTCTAACCAACTGAGCTACAGACCCAATCGTCTTCTTCAATGAATCAAGCAATTCGTGTGGGAGCTCATGGAGCCGCTGCTGTCGTCGATTAAGGAGGTGATCCAGCCGCAGGTTCCCCTACGGCTACCTTGTTACGACTTCACCCCAGTCATGAATCACACCGTGGTAACCGTCCTCCCGAAGGTTAGACTAGCTACTTCTGGTGCAACCCACTCCCATGGTGTGACGGGCGGTGTGTACAAGGCCCGGGAACGTATTCACCGCGACATTCTGATTCGCGATTACTAGCGATTCCGACTTCACGCAGTCGAGTTGCAGACTGCGATCCGGACTACGATCGGTTTTGTGGGATTAGCTCCACCTCGCGGCTTGGCAACCCTCTGTACCGACCATTGTAGCACGTGTGTAGCCCAGGCCGTAAGGGCCATGATGACTTGACGTCATCCCCACCTTCCTCCGGTTTGTCACCGGCAGTCTCCTTAGAGTGCCCACCATAACGTGCTGGTAACTAAGGACAAGGGTTGCGCTCGTTACGGGACTTAACCCAACATCTCACGACACGAGCTGACGACAGCCATGCAGCACCTGTCTCAATGCTCCCGAAGGCACCAATCCATCTCTGGAAAGTTCATTGGATGTCAAGGCCTGGTAAGGTTCTTCGCGTTGCTTCGAATTAAACCACATGCTCCACCGCTTGTGCGGGCCCCCGTCAATTCATTTGAGTTTTAACCTTGCGGCCGTACTCCCCAGGCGGTCAACTTAATGCGTTAGCTGCGCCACTAAGAGCTCAAGGCTCCCAACGGCTAGTTGACATCGTTTACGGCGTGGACTACCAGGGTATCTAATCCTGTTTGCTCCCCACGCTTTCGCACCTCAGTGTCAGTATCAGTCCAGGTGGTCGCCTTCGCCACTGGTGTTCCTTCCTATATCTACGCATTTCACCGCTACACAGGAAATTCCACCACCCTCTACCATACTCTAGCTCGACAGTTTTGAATGCAGTTCCCAGGTTGAGCCCGGGGATTTCACATCCAACTTAACGAACCACCTACGCGCGCTTTACGCCCAGTAATTCCGATTAACGCTTGCACCCTCTGTATTACCGCGGCTGCTGGCACAGAGTTAGCCGGTGCTTATTCTGTCGGTAACGTCAAAACACTAACGTATTAGGTTAATGCCCTTCCTCCCAACTTAAAGTGCTTTACAATCCGAAGACCTTCTTCACACACGCGGCATGGCTGGATCAGGCTTTCGCCCATTGTCCAATATTCCCCACTGCTGCCTCCCGTAGGAGTCTGGACCGTGTCTCAGTTCCAGTGTGACTGATCATCCTCTCAGACCAGTTACGGATCGTCGCCTTGGTGAGCCATTACCTCACCAACTAGCTAATCCGACCTAGGCTCATCTGATAGCGCAAGGCCCGAAGGTCCCCTGCTTTCTCCCGTAGGACGTATGCGGTATTAGCGTCCGTTTCCGAGCGTTATCCCCCACTACCAGGCAGATTCCTAGGCATTACTCACCCGTCCGCCGCTCGCCACCAGGTACAAGTACCCGTGCTGCCGCTCGACTTGCATGTGTTAGGCCTGCCGCCAGCGTTCAATCTGAGCCATGATCAAACTCTTCAGTTCAAACATCTTTGGGTTTTGAGAAAACCCTAAACTTGGCTCAGCAATCGTTGGTTACATCTTTGATTTCTCGCGGAGTAACTTGTGATGCTGATAATCTGTTGACTAGCAGTCTGACTCCACAAGCACCCACACGAATTGCTTGATTCAGTTGTTAAAGAGCGGTGGGTTGAGCCTTTCGTCTCAACCGAGGCGCGCATTCTACAGCGCCCCGTGTATCTGTCAAGCGGTTATTTTAAGAAGTTTTCAAAGTTTCGCTTGGAAATCCTTAACAACTTCAACCACTTGCGCTTTCGATCTCTCGTTAGCGGGAGGCGAATTCTACAGCGTTACTCGCTGCTGTCAACACCTCTTTTTTACCGCTTTCGACCGAGAGGATCGAACCGTCGATAGCGCCCAACAAACCGGCC
>NZ_JBKKRK010000036.1:0-4073 GCF_048847255.1 Pseudomonas algeriensis
TCGATGACTTTGGCTACGACGCCGGCGCCGACGGTACGACCGCCTTCACGGATAGCGAAACGCAGGCCGTCTTCCATCGCGATGGTCTTGATCAGAGTGACAGTCATCTGAATGTTGTCACCCGGCATTACCATTTCAACGCCTTCTGGCAGCTCGCAGTTACCAGTCACGTCAGTTGTACGGAAGTAGAACTGTGGACGGTAGCCTTTGAAGAACGGAGTGTGACGACCGCCTTCTTCCTTGCTCAGAACGTAGACTTCTGCGGTGAACTTGGTGTGCGGCTTGACGGTGCCTGGCTTGACCAGAACCTGGCCACGCTCAACGTCGTCACGCTTGGTGCCGCGCAGCAGTACGCCGCAGTTCTCGCCAGCACGACCTTCGTCGAGCAGCTTGCGGAACATTTCAACGCCGGTGCAGGTCGTTTTCTGAGTGTCGCGCAGACCGACGATCTCAACTTCTTCCTGGATACGGACGATGCCACGCTCAACACGACCAGTCACAACAGTACCGCGACCGGAGATCGAGAATACGTCTTCGATTGGCATCAGGAACGGCTTGTCGATAGCACGCTCTGGCTCTGGGATGTAGCTGTCCAGAGTTTCCACCAGCTTCTTGACAGCAGTGGTGCCCATTTCGTTGTCGTCTTGGCCGTTCAGAGCCATCAGAGCCGAACCGATGATGATTGGAGTGTCATCACCCGGGAAGTCGTAAGTGCTCAGCAGGTCGCGCACTTCCATCTCAACCAGTTCCAGCAGCTCAGCGTCGTCAACCATGTCAGCCTTGTTCAGGAAGACAACGATGTACGGAACGCCTACCTGACGGGACAGCAGGATATGCTCACGGGTTTGTGGCATCGGACCATCAGCGGCCGAGCAAACCAGGATCGCGCCGTCCATCTGGGCAGCACCGGTGATCATGTTTTTTACGTAGTCGGCGTGACCTGGGCAGTCAACGTGTGCGTAGTGACGCACGGACGAATCGTATTCAACGTGAGCGGTGTTGATGGTGATACCGCGAGCTTTCTCTTCCGGGGCGCTGTCGATCTTGTCGAAGTCAACCTTGGCCGAACCGAAAACTTCGGAGCAGACACGGGTCAGAGCAGCGGTCAGCGTGGTTTTACCGTGGTCGACGTGACCGATGGTACCAACGTTGACGTGCGGCTTATTACGTTCGAACTTTTCCTTAGCCATCGAAATCACCCCCAGGAGAAGAATTTAGCAAGTCACACGAGCCATTAAAACAAAGGCAGATATTTTCATATCTGCCTTGTAATATGGAGCTCTTGAGCGGATTTGAACCGCTGACCTCACCCTTACCAAGGGTGTGCTCTACCAACTGAGCTACAAGAGCAAAACATTTTGCACAACCTGCAAACTTGGAGCGGGTAGCGGGAATCGAACCCGCATCATCAGCTTGGAAGGCTGAGGTTCTACCACTAAACTATACCCGCGGAGCTTGCAGCTCACGCTAAAACTGGTGGAGGGGGAAGGATTCGAACCTTCGAAGTCGTAGACGTCAGATTTACAGTCTGATCCCTTTGGCCGCTCGGGAACCCCTCCTAAGCGAGCCGGCATTCTATATCATGCCAGCCTTCTGTCAAGCATTTTCTCATTAAAAACCTGAGGTTAGCTGCGTTGACATCGCTCCGCACTGATAACCGTTAAAGGTCTTCACTGCGAAGCGGGCGCCATTCTATGCAAACTACCCAGCAGGCGCAACCCCTTCGCATGGCATTATTTTATGTTTTAACTCATTGAATTCTTTAGAAAGGTTTTGAACCAACCCTTCATTAACCTTTCCTGCGCTTTCAGGAACAACCTGAACCCAAAATCCTCCGACCTCAGGTGCACCTTCGGAG
Organism: Pseudomonas algeriensis; assembly: GCF_048847255.1. Classification (NCBI taxonomy): domain Bacteria; kingdom Pseudomonadati; phylum Pseudomonadota; class Gammaproteobacteria; order Pseudomonadales; family Pseudomonadaceae; genus Pseudomonas; species Pseudomonas algeriensis. Next base: position 1,859 of record NZ_JBKKRK010000036.1, read on the forward strand.
CTCAGCACAGATGTACGCCCCATCACGCCCAACGAAACCAATCGCTGCTCCAGCTGCCTGGCCAGCTCAGCACGAGCAAAACCGCCTAGATAATTACAATTCTTGCGCACCTCTCCGGACTTGCCGAAATCACGCCTGACAAGCGAATCCGCCGTTTCACTCAGAAGATGAATATCCTGCTGCGAGCCGCGATACAAGCTCAGTGGTGTTACATCCTTGGCCCGCAGCGGGGCCTCCTGCTGATGCCAGACATAGTAGAAGCCATTCAGAACCAGTAACAACAGAAACAGCCACCGCATAGAAACCTCAAGACAAAGGACAAGCCATCGCCAAGCCAACAAAAACCAGGTCAGGCGCAACCTTGGCTTGCGGTACAACCCCAACAACCAGACAGGCGTCCCCTCCCGTTAAAAACACCTCGAAATCCTGCCCCCAGTATTGCCGCGCCAATTCAAGCTGGGTCAGGACGAAACCTCTGAGCATCAGCATACAACCGCGCTCAACCGCCTCGACCGTCGCCCTTCCCGGAGCAAGAGTCTCGTGCGCTCGCTCGGCAGCAGTGTCATCGTAGCGAATTCGCCGAGTATGGGTACGCAACTGGTTGCGCATCAAAGGCATGCCCGGACAAATGAACCCCCCTAGATGCTCACCGTCCGCCGCCACGAAGTCGGCTGTAACGGCCGTGCCAAAATCGAGCACCAGGCAAGCGCCGGAAGCGAGATGGAAACCGCCAAGCAAGGCAAGCCAACGATCAAGACCTAACCGATCGTACTCTTCGTAACCATTTGTCACGCCCGCCATTTCTCGAGCCGGTACGGCACGTACCACGGACACCCCGAAGGTCTGTGTCAAGGAAGCGACCAACGAGTCAGTTTCCTCGGGCGTCCTGACGCTGACCAGACGGCATTTCTTTAGCTGAAACTTCTGGGCATCGCTCAGGCTGGCGAGCAGATCATCATCGGAACCGACCACACCACCTTCAACAGGCGTAACACCGTCGGAGCAAAGAACCCGCCATTTGATAAAACTGTTGCCGCAATCGAGCTCAAGAATCATCACGCAACCTCAAACTGAGCTCACCGCCGCTAAAGCTCTTTTCCACACCATCCACCTTCAAACGCAGCGCTCCCTGGTGGTCAATGCCCATCACAACGCCGTCAATCTGGTTCACACCCGCAATTAGCGAAACGGCACGGCCCTGCCATAAATGATAGTTTTCCCACTCCAGCTGGATCGCCGCAAACCCCGACGCATGATGCAACTCGAGGTATTGTTGAAGCTTCGCGCTCATATGGACCACAAGATCGTTACGATCAAATACACGGCCTGCCTCTAGGCTCATGGACGTCCACTGCTGATCAACCTCGTCAGTTGATTGCATATTCACGTTGATCCCGACACCCAGGACGACATGACAGACGTCCGCCGGATCACCCACTAATTCGAGCAAGATACCGGCAATTTTTTTGTTGCCCACCAACACATCGTTGGGCCATTTCAACCCAGCCTCAGCGATTCCAAAATCACGAAGCGCATGCATGACAGCGAGCCCAACGACGAGACTCAGCCCTTCGATTTGCCGCATACCGCCATCAATGCGCAAGACCAGACTGTAATAAAGATTGGCAGCGAACGGACTGACCCATTTACGGCCACGACGACCGCGCCCAGCGAGCTGCCGCTCAGCCAAGACCAAGAATGGCGCATCCACTCCGCGTTCTATGGAACGCAACGCTTCGGCATTGGTAGAGTCGATGGAGTCATGGATATAAACAGGCCACTCAAGGCCTTCTTTCGCGCAGATTTTCGCAGCATCCAAAAGTGACAGCGGCCTAGCCAACTGATACCCCTTGCCTCTAACTTTATGAACAGACAATCCCAACTCGGCCTCCAGATGCTGCAATTGCTTCCAGACAGCACTGCGACTGATGCCCAGCCCGACACCTAGTGCCTGGCCTGAATGGAAACGACCATCCTTCAGAAGTTTTAACAACGTGAGCATACGAACCGCGCCTGATTACCGAGGTCAGCATGATAGCCATGCACAGGACTGTTGCATAGAAACTCGAAACGGCTTTACCAGGCGCAAAAACAAAACCCCTACCTGCATCAGCAGATAGGGGTTTCGGAATTTAATCTTGACGATGACCTACTCTCACATGGGGAAACCCCACACTACCATCGGCGATGCATCGTTTCACTTCTGAGTTCGGGA
>NZ_JBKKRK010000037.1:0-1979 GCF_048847255.1 Pseudomonas algeriensis
TGCGTGACGAGGCACTGGGCATGGCCGCGGCGTTCGCGGACCAGGTTGCCGTAGGCGTCGTAGTCATAGTGACGATCGCCCTCCATCAGTAGACGGTTGCCCTTGAGGGTGGTCGGGCCGGGACGGTCGTTGAACAACACATTGCCGGCCGGGTCGTGGGAAAAGTGTTCCGGGGGTTGGCTGTGGGCGTAGTCGATGCGCATCAGGCGATCCAGCGCGTCGTACTGGTAGCCGCGTCGGTTTCGCGTGTCGGAAAGCGCGGCGAGGTTGCCGTTGGCGGTGTAGGAATAGTCGCGCCAAAACAGTTGTTTTTGCTGGCTTTGCCACACGGTCTGGGCCTTGAGGCGACCCTGTTCGTCGTAGCTGTAGTCGCTGAGCAACTGGCCCTGCTGGCGCTGGCGTTCGCGGCCGCCCTTGAAGCGGTGTTCGGTCAGGCACGTGCCGTTGAGGTCGATGGCGATCAGCGCCCCGCCTCGCAGGTGGCGGTAATCCAGGGTGCTGCGATCGGGCAGGCGACAATGGACCAACCGGCCGACATTGTCGTAGCGATAATGCAGGCTCGCCCAACCCTGGTGTTCGGCGACGAGGCGGTCCTGGTTGTCGTATTCGTAGGCCAGCGGCCAATGGCCGTCCTCAACGCTGATCAACCGCCCGAGGGCGTCGTAGCCGTACTCGACCGTGGCACCGTCGGGCAAGGTCTTGCGCAGCAGGCGGCCGGCGGTGTCGCGTTGGTAGGCGGTGATCCGCTGGCTGCCGTCGGCGCCGAATTCGGTCTTTTCCAGCAGGTGGCCGTTGAGGTCGTAGGCATAGCCGGTGCGCTGGCCGTCGAAGCCGGTTTCCTGTCGGATCAGTCCGTTGGGCGTGTAGTCCAGCTGATACTTTTCGCCGGATTCGTTCTCGATTTCGGTCAGCAACAGCCGCGCCGAGTCGTAGCGGTACTTCAGTTCGCTGCCGTCGGGGTTGAGGCGGCGGCTGACCAGGTGCAGATCGTCGGCGTATTCGTAGCGGGTGATGCGCCCCAGTTCGTCCCGCTCCGCGGTGACCTTGCCGTAGGCGTTGTAGCTCCATGCACGGGTCGCGCCGGTGGGCAGGGTGGTCTGTAGCAAGCGGCCCACGGCGTCCCATTGGTAATGGGTGACGGCGCCGCGTTCGTCTTGACGGGTCAGCAGACGGCCCAGGGCGTCGTAGGAAAAAACTCGCTGGCCGTCGTCCGGCAGGATTTCTTCCGTCAGTTGGCCCAACGGGTTTCGCACAAAATGATGGGCACCGCCGTCCGGGTAGCTGATGGTGTTCAGTTGCCCCTGGTCGTCGTAGTGATACCAGGTGCTTTGGCGAGCCGGGTCGACGACTTCGATGATGTCGCCCTGGGCATTGCGCCAGTAGGTCCACACGGCCTTGCCGCGAGTCCGGGCGTGTAGGAAACCGTTTCGGTATTCGTAGGACGTGGGCTCGCCTTCCGGAGGAATCAGCGCCACCAGCCGTCCGACTTCGTCGTAGCGGTATTCGGTGACGGCGCCCAGCGGGTCTTGCTCGGCGATCAGCCGGCCCTGTTCGTCATAAGCCTTGAGGTGTTCGCCGCCGGCGGGATCGACCTGGCGCACCAGCCGCGCGTGGTCGTCGTGGACATACACGTCCTGGCTGCCATCGATATGCCGGACCGTGACGCTGCCGTCATCGCCCCAGGTGTAGCGGCTGTCCATCTGCGCGAACGAGGCCCAATGCCGGACACAGCGCGCCGCCGGGCCGAGGCCTTGCCACTCCCAGTAGAAACTCGCGCCCCCGGCCAGTTGCCGCTGGAGGATGACGTGCTGGTCGTCGTAGTCGTAGCGCTCGCTCTCGCCGGCGGCGTTGGTCGCTTCGATGAGGCGTAAACGCGCATCGTAGCGGTAGGTCACCAGGGTCTGTTCGGTGCGCCAGGCTTCGTCGAGGGTCAGCGCCGGGTGAAAGCTCTGGTAGTCGATGGCGACCAGGTGCCGATG